>JASBSV010000018.1 GCA_030148745.1 Paracoccaceae bacterium | reverse complement strand
GCGCGCCCAGTCTTTCGCGCAGGCTTTCGGACAGGCGCTCTCCGGTGACCGGCTGAACCGAGACCGCCGCGCCGTTGAGATTGAGGCTGTTGCTAAGATCCGCCGTGTGGGTGTTCATGACCGTTCCCTGTTCTGAATGGCCCGGGTAGATTGCCGGGCCGCGGCGATCAGGCGAAATTCTGCGTCGCCGCGCATGTCTGTGATCGGCGAAAGACCCGTCAGATCATCGGGCGTGACCTCAACCGTCTGAGGGCGCTGGCCGATAAGCGCTGCCTCCAGTGCAGGCTGACGCTTGGCGACCGCCGAGCAGGCCCCGACAGCCAGACGCGCGAAATTAATCAGACCGTCGGGGCCCACCCCAATGACCGCCGCGACCATGGTGATCGATATCACAAGATACCGGCGGCTTCCCAGTTTTTCAAAACGCCCTACGGCGTGGTCGGGCAGGGCGGGCACCAAAATCGCGCTCAGGATTTCATCTGCGGCGATCCGGGTCTGGCGCACGCCGGTGATGAATTCACCCAGCGGCAGAATCCGCCGGCCGCGCACCGAGGCCAGTTCAACCGATGCATCCAGCGTCAGAAGCGCCGGAACCCCGTCGGCGGCGGGTGAGGCGTTGCAAAGATTGCCCGCCAGCGTCGCGGCATTCTGGATCTGGACCGAGCCGATGGTGCAGGCCGCCTGTTTCAGACCGTCAAAGGCAGGGGGCAGGGGCGCGGCGATAAGTTCGGTCCACGTTGTCGCCCCGCCAATGCGCCAGCCGTCGCCGTCCTTTGTCACGCCCTGCATGTCGCCGAGCCGGGACAGATCGACGATGCGCCCCATCGCCTGCCCTTTTTGCATAGCCGGATAAAAATCGGTTCCGCCCGCGACAAGTTTTGCCGATCCGTCCTGAATCAACTCCAGAGCATCGTCGAGCTTTTGGGGCAGGAAATAGGTCACGTCCACCTCGGAGCTTGGTGTGTGGCTTGTTTGTATACGAATGATATTCTCAGAGCGGAAACGTTGTCAATCTTTTGCAGAGTGCCGATTGCGCGCAGGGCTTTCAGATACGACGAGATTGCGGGCCTTTCGGTGCCCGGCAGCGAAGTGATGCAGGCAGGGCGCAATTTTTTGCCCCGGCGGGCGCCAGATGTGATTTGTCTGCAGTTGTACCCCGCGACTTTACTTTCAGAAGGCCGATCAGTTGACAGGTATCAATATCAAACAGCTTCAGGCATTTGCGCAGGTTGCCGATCTGGGAAGCTTCCGACGCGCCGCCGAGCATCTAAACACCACACAGCCCAATATCTCGGCCCGGATATCTGGGCTGGAGGCGCGTTTGGGGCTGAAGCTGATGGAGCGCGACGCAGGCTCGGTCCGGCTCACGGCCAAGGGTGAAAGCCTTTTGCCCAAGGCGCGAAGCGTGCTGCGCTCGCTCGACGAATTTGTCTCGGCTGCCGGCGATGATGCGCTTTTTGATGGTGTCATGCGGCTTGGGGTGACCGAGATGATCGTCCATTCATGGCTTGGTCACTATCTGCGGACGCTGAAAGAACGTTTTCCGAATGTCCTTGTGGATCTGACCGTTGATCTGTCCTCGAACCTGTCGACCGCCCTTTTCAACCGTTCGATCGATCTGGCTCTGCAAAGCGGGCCATTCAGCCGACAAACCAGCGGCGCGGTCGAGCTTGGAAGTTATCCGATGATCTGGGTGGCATCGCCGCAGCTGGGCATCGGTAACGAGGTATTGTCGCTGGGGGATATGGCGGGTTTTCCGATATTGACCCATGCGCGTGGAACCCTGCCCTATGAGCAGCTTTCGCAGCATATCAAGGGCAACCGCGAGGTTCGGGTGAGGCTGGTGCCATCGACGAATATGGCAGCCTGTTTGCAGATGACGGTCGATGGGCTTGGCATCGCCTGCCTGCCCAAATCCATGGTGGTCACCGAAATCCGCGCCGGAACGCTGGTGCCGCTGCGGTATCTCTGGGTTCCTGACAACCTTGGGTTTCGGGCGCGCTTTCATAAAGAGACAGCACCCTCTTATGTCGCGCAGGCGGCCGAGATCGCCGCGCAGGTGGCCGAGGGCTCGGTGTAGGATAAATAATCATGATTGATTTGATAGAATTAAATAATTAGCGGTGATTGAGTGCTTTCGCTACGCTGATCCCGAACTTGATTTACGGAATCGGATGGCATGGCGGAAACAGCAGCGCGGTTAGGGGTGGATATCGGCGGGACCTTCACCGATATCGTTCTGGAATGCGGCACAGGGCAATTTTCCAGCAAAATACTGACGACCTATAGCGCGCCGGAGGACGCCATTGTCGAAGGGATCGCCCTGACCTGCCGCAAAGCGGGGATCTCGCCCTCGCAAATCACTCAGATCATCCATGGAACGACGCTTGCCACCAATGCGCTGATCGAGCGTCAGGGCGCCAAGACCGCATTGATTACAACGCAGGGTTTTCGCGATGTGATCGAGATGCGCACCGAAAGCCGGTTTGAGCAATACGATCTGAACCTGGCGCTGCCGCAGCCGCTTTTGCCGCGCAACCGGCGTTATACGCTGTGCGAACGCATGGATGCGCAGGGCAGGGTTCTTATCCCGCTTGATTTGGCCGAGGTCGAGGCGCTGGCCGACGAGCTGGCCGAGGCGGAATATGAAAGCATCGCGGTGGGGCTTTTGCACTCTTACCTGAACGATGCCCATGAAAAGATGATCGGCGAGGTTCTGGCGCGGCGAATGCCTGATGCTATGATTTCTCTGTCGTCGGATGTCTCGCCGCAGATGCGCGAATACGAACGCTTCAATACCACGATCGCGAATGCCTATATCAAGCCGCTCATCAAAAGCTATCTTGGCCGGCTGTCGGGGCGTCTTGAGGCTCAGGGGATCGGCTGCCCGATTTTTCTGATGCATTCGGGCGGCGGTATCATCTCGCTGGAAAGTGCGTCTGAATATCCGGTTCGTTTGGTTGAATCCGGGCCGGCGGGCGGGGCGGTCTTTGCCGCCGATATCGCGGCGCGGCACGGGCTGGACAAGGTGTTGTCCTTTGACATGGGCGGGACCACGGCCAAGATTTGCCTGATCAGGGATTTCAGCCCGAAAACCAGCCGGGTCTTTGAAGTGGCGCGCAGTTATCGCTTCAAAAAGGGCTCGGGTATGCCGATCTCTATCCCTGTCATTGATATGGTCGAGATTGGCGCCGGTGGAGGCTCGCTTGCGCATGTGGATGTGATGAACCAGATCCGCGTCGGTCCGCAAAGCGCCGGATCCGAGCCCGGGCCGGCCTGTTACGGGCGGGGCGGTGACCGCCCCGCGGTAACTGATGCAGATCTGCTGCTGGGCCGGCTTGATGCGGAAAATTTTGCCGGCGGGACAATCCGGCTTTATCCCGAGCGCTCGCATAAGGCGCTGGCCAGCGTTCTGGGCGAACCGCTTCAGATGGATGCCACCGAAGCGGCCTTTGGTCTGTCAGAGGTGGTAGATGAAAACATGGCCAATGCGGCCCGCGTTCATGCCATCGAAAACGGAGAGGACCTTTCGGAATATACCATGATCGCCTTTGGCGGGGCCGCCCCGCTGCACGCGGCGCGGCTGTGCGAAAAGCTGGGCGTCGACCGTTGTCTTGTTCCAAAGGGCGCCGGGGTTGGCTCGGCCATAGGTTTTTTGCGCGCGCCTTTCAGTTTCGAGGCAAATCGCAGCGTTTTCATGCGTCTGTCGCAGTTCGATCCGGCGGCGGTCAGCTGCCTTTTTGCAGAGATGGAAGAGGAAGCTACGAGTTTCGTGCGATCCTGTGACAGCACGGGCGAGATCCGCGCCGAGTTCAAGGTCTATATGCGCTATGCCGGTCAGGGCTGGGAGATCCCGGTCACGCTGAACCCGCAACAGGCGCGCGCGCCCGATGCAGAAACTTTCGCCGGTCTCTTTGAACGGGATTACGAAAATCTTTTCGGCCGCTCGGTCGAGGGGATGGAAGTTGAGGTGACTGTCTGGTCGGTGAACGCCTTTACCGCCCCAGCCGAGGTCGAACCCGCCACTCCGGCCGTGCCGCGCGACCGCGCCCGGCCCGCGGCGAAGCGAGCGGTTTTTGATGCCGCGCTCGAGCAATCCTGCGATGCAGGCGTTTACGCACGCGATGCCTTTACCCCCGGAACCCATGTACCGGGTCCGGCTCTGATCACCGAAGACGAAACGACCATCGTTGTGGCATCGAGCCGTTATGCAATGGCGCTGGGCGATGGCTGTATCGACATTCGCCGCGCAGGGCATGAACAGGGCGCTGCCGGCGGCGTCAAAGCACGGGAGGTCGCCGATGGCTGAGGTTTCCAAAGTTGCCTATCAGGTGATGTGGAACCGATTGATTTCGGTGGTCGAGGAACAGGCGCAGGCGCTTGTGCGCACTGCCTTTTCAACCTCGGTGCGCGAGGCCGGCGATCTGTCGGCGGGCGTTTATGACGATCAGGGCCGGATGCTGGCACAGGCGGTTACAGGCACACCCGGCCATGTGAACGCCATGGCCGATGCGGTGCCCCATTTCATCCGCCGGATCGGGCGCAACAATATGTTCCCCGGCGACGTCTATATCACCAATGACCCGTGGGAGGGGACAGGGCATCTTCATGATATCACCGTGGTCACCCCGTCGTTTCGCGGCAGCGCGCTGGTCGGTTTTTTTGCCTGCACCGCCCATGTGGTCGATATCGGCGGGCGCGGGTTCGGGGCCGATGCAAATTCGGTCTATGAAGAAGGGCTGCATATTCCGATCATGAAGCTGGCCGACCGCGGCCAGCTGGACCCGACCCTGATCAGGCTCATTCGGGCAAATGTACGCGAGCCTGATCAGCTGGTCGGAGATATTCACGCGCTTGAGACATGTAATGAAATCGGTCACCGGCGCCTGATCGGGATGATGGATGAATTCGATCTGCCCGATCTTGAGGGCATCGCGGAGTTTATCCTGACAAACTCGCGCAGGGCCACCCTTGAGCGGATCAATGCGCTGGAGGCAGGCACCGCGACGGGCGAGATGCAGATTGACGGCTATGACAGCCCGATTGACCTGCGGGTGCGTCTGAGCATCGGCAAGGACCGGATCCTTTGCGACTGGGCCGGAACCTCGGGCGTGGACAAAAAGGGGATCAATGTGCCGCTGGTCTATACCAAGGCCTACTCCTGCTATGCGCTGAAATGCGCGATTGCGCCGGAAATTCCCAACAATGCGGCCTCGCTGGCGCCGTTCGAGGTTGTGGCGCCGGAAAATTCCATCGTTAATGCGCTCCATCCCGCTCCGGTCGCGCTGCGCCATGTGATCGGCCATATGGTGCCCGATACAATTTTCGATGCGCTGGACAAGCTTTTGCCGGGGCGCGTGCCGGCCGAAGGGGCGGGGTGTCTGTGCAATTTTCAGATGTCCCTGCGCCCGCGCCGGGACCGGGCCGCGCCCGCCGATGCGCGGCGCGCCGAGGTTCTGACATTCAATTCCGGCGGCTCGGGCGCGCGCCCGGCGCTGGACGGGATGAACGCGACGGCCTTTCCGTCGGGCGTTATGACCATGCCGGTCGAGGCGACCGAACAGGTCGGGCCAGTGATCATCTGGCGCAAGGAACTGCGCCCTGACAGTGGCGGCGCCGGGCAGCATCGCGGCGGCCTTGGGCAATATATGGAAGTTGGCGCGCGGCAGGGTCATGAGTTTGACATTCAGGCCATGCTCGACCGGGTCGATCATCCTGCCCGCGGCCGTCGGGGCGGCGGCGCGGGTGCCCCTACCACGATTGCGCGCGACGACGGAACGCCAATGAAAGGCAAGGGCAAACAGTTTGTCCCGCACGGAGCGCGGGTGATGATGGCGTTCCCAGGCGGCGGCGGCTATGGCGCGCCTGGGCGCCGCGCGCGCGCCGAGATGGAGCGCGATCTGGCGCTTGGCTATGTCACGCCGGATTTCGCCCGCCGCTATTATGGTATGAGCGATGACGATATCGAGGGCATTTTGCGCCGCGCCAAATCGGGAGAGATCTTTTGACTTTAGCAACCGGATGGGCGCAGACCCCGACCAAATCATCCTATGACGTCATCATTGTCGGCGGTGCCATGTATGGCTCGTCAACCGCGTGGTTTTTGTCGGACAATCCCGATTTCACCGGCTCGGTTCTGGTGCTGGAACGCGATCCCAGTTATGAAAACGCCTCGACCTCGCACACCAATTCCTGCATGCGCCAGCAGTTCAGCAACGAGTTGAACGTGCGAATTTCGCAGTTCGCTGCCGATTTCGTGAAAAACTTTCGCAGCTATATGGGAAATGACAGCCGCGTTCCGCAGCTTTCAATCCAGAGTTACGGCTATATGTATCTGGCCGATAACGAAAATTTTGCGCAGGTCCTGCGCGAAAGTCATGCCGTTCAGGTGGCCGCCGGGGCAGGTACCAGGCTGATGACCCCCGAAGAGATCAGGCGCGACTATCCGTTCTACAATCTCGACGACATTGTGCTCGGCAGTCACAACAAGGTGGACGAAGGCTATTGGGATTGTGTTGCCGTCTTTGACTGGTGGCGCCGCTCGTCGCGGGAACGCGGGATCGAGTTTGTCGCAAACGAAGTCGTGGCCATGACCAAGAACGCCGCCGGTACGCGGGTTGAAAGCGTCACGCTGAAATCGGGCGAGGTGGTCTCCTGCGGCCATGTCGTCAATGCGTCAGGACCGCGGGCGGTACGCACCTCGCGCATGGCCGGGATCGAAATTCCGGTCGAGCCGCGCAAGCGGTTCACCTATATCTTTTCGGCCGAAACGCCGCTGGACCGGGAACTGCCGTTGACGATTGATCCATCGGGCGTTCATATGCGCCAGGACGGAAAGACGACATATCTGGCCGGCGGCCATAGCGCCATCGATCCGGCGGTCGATTATGATGATTTCATGATGGACCACGCGCTCTGGGAAGACCACATCTGGCCTGTTCTGGCCACGCGCATCCCCCAGTTCGAGGCGATCAGGCTGATCAACGAATGGGCGGGTCACTATGCCTATAACACCTTTGATCACAACGCGATCATGGGGCCGCATACCGAGGTTGAGAACTTCATCTTCCTGAACGGATTTTCAGGCCACGGGCTTCAGCAGTCGCCGGCACTGGGGCGCGGAACGGCCGAGTTTCTGACCTATGGCGAATATCGCAGCCTCGATTTGACGCCCTTCGGTTATGAAAGGATTGTCAACAACCGGCCATTCGCAGAGAAAGCCGTGATATGAAGCCCGGGTGATCGCCGGGCGCCGCATCGACGGCAGGGCCACTTTATAAAGACCGTGGGAGAGCTAGGATGAAAAAACTTATTTTGACAGGCGCCGCCGGACGGCTTGGCTCATATCTTCGCGAGCCGCTCTCGAAACTGGCGGAGGAGTTTGTCTCTTCCGACATTGTCGATGATATCGGAAAACTTTACCCGGGAGAGCGTTATCAGCGCGCCGATCTTGCGGTCTATGATGAGATTCACGCGCTGCTCGAAGGGGCGGATATGGTCGTGCATTTCGGCGCCATCGGCGATGAGGCCCCGTTCGAGCAAATTCTTGGCCCCAATATTGTCGGAGCCTATAACATCTGGGAAGCGGCCTTTCAGCACGGTGTCAGGCGTGTGGTTTACGCCAGTTCCATCCATGCGGTCGGGATGCATCCCAAACAGGATTTCATCGGCATTGACGCCCCGCACCGGCCCGACACCTATTATGGCCTTGCCAAATGTTTTGCCGAGGATCTGGGCCGGATGTATTGGGAAAAGCATCAGGTCGAAGCGGTCTGTATGCGCATCCTCTCCTGCGCTCAGGTGACCAATGCGCGCGCGCTGGGAAGCTGGCTCAGCTATGATGATCTTATTCAGCTGGTCCGCCGTGCGATCGACGCGCCGACCACGGGTTTCAGCATTGTTTACGGCGTCTCGAACAATGATCGCGCACCGGTCGATAACAGCGGTGCCAGCTATCTGGGATATCGTCCAAAGGACAACGCCGAAGAATTCGCAGCGTCGATATTGGCCGAAGCCCCGCCCGCAGACCCCGCCGATCCCGCGCAGATGCGCCATGGCGGCCCCTTTGCCGCGATTGCACTTGGTGAAAGCGGTCTTGCGACGATGAATATCATCGACGACAAGAAGAAAATCTGAGGGCGCGGCCCGGATGTCACGCCCCCCCTTCGCATTGCGGGGGGATTACCGGTTCACTCGGGGGGCTGGATTTTGTATAGGCTGAAGCGGGGTTGAGAACGCCCCGATCGGTCATACAGGCAGGCGCGCATGGACATTTGCTATATCAGCACAAGCGAGCAGGGAAAGACAGATATCCTTTTGGCTGAGGTTGCCGAGCGGCTGTTGCAAAAGGGTCTTCGGCTGGCGGGCATTATTCAGACAAATACCGACCGGCCCGATTGCCGGGGCTGCGATATGGATGTGCGGGTTCTGCCCGATGGTCCGACGATCCGCATCTCGCAATCGCTTGGTCCCGAGGCACGTGGCTGCAGGCTCGACCCGGCAGCGCTTGAACAGTCGGTCGTCGAGGTGCAGGCGCGGCTGAGCGAGGCGACGGATATCCTGATCCTCAACAAATTCGGCAAGCACGAGGCAGACGGACGCGGATTTCGCGATCTGATTGCCGAGGCTCTCTCACTGGAACTGCCGGTAATTACGGCGGTCAACGGGATGAATGAGGCCGCGTTCGTTGAATTCACAGCCGGGGCCGCCAGAAAATTGCCGGCGGTCGTTGAGACGATTGAGGAATGGGCGCTGGAAAGAAGCCGCGGTGCAATCAGTGCGCCCTGATAGTGCCATAGCGGCGCGGATTAGCCGAGAGAGCGGCCCATCGCCTCGATCCGGCGATGCCCGGCCTGACCGTGCCAGAACCCGTTTGAAAAAGGCGCGCCGATTTCAAGCGCGTTGATACGCTCCCGCGCGGTTTGCGGCGCGATCTCGCCATGCAGGACGGCGGCAAAGGCCTTGGCAATCTCGATCATGTCGATGTCCTGCGGCATCAGACGGAAATCGGTGATCCCCATATCGACCATGGCCGGTATTTCATCGGTCAGATTGACATAGCTGTGTGACAGGGTCTGAATCCCGTTGATGCGCAAAAATGGCTGATTGTCCTGCGTGGTCAGGGGCATTCCGTCGGGATCTTCTTCGCAGACGAACTGGCAATTGTCCTTGGTTCGGCCATGGGCCCGGGCGTGATAGCAGCGCGCCGAGACGGCAAGCGAGGCGCGGCCGAATACCTGAACCTCGATACCGACGCCAAGTTCCGACGCAGTGCGCGCAAGAAGGGCCGCCGATGACGAAGGCAGTTCGACCGGCAGGCAGACATGATTTGCGCCGCGGTGGGCGAAATAGCCTAGGGTCTGCGAGTTATAAACGTTCATGAAGGGCCCGATGCGATGCGCGCGCCCGTCAATCGTCAAAAGCCCCGCAGCATTGTTGATCTCAATCTCATAGTCTTCCAATTCGCTCAGGGCTTTGGTCGCTTTGCGCTCGCGTTTAAGCATCACTTCGGCGAGAGAAGAAAAGACGACCGTCTTGCCCCCGCGGATCAGTCGCTCGGCCACCTCGCTGTAATGCTGGTCGAAAAATGGCGCGCGTTTGGAACAGATAACCTCGCCCAGATAGACCGTATCAATCGGCGCCTCATCGGCGATCTTGGCATAAAAGTCGATCTTCTTGTCGGCGGGCCAGTGATAGGCAACGGGCCCGAGTGTCAATCTGGGTGTCATCATCTTAACGCCATTTCTTTGTTCTGAACGCGCCCTGGGTTTCTTTTTGCCCTTCGGTCAGGGCGACCAGATCGGCCAGATCGGGCTTGTTGCCGGCGCGGATCTGATCGACCGCATAGCGAAAAGAGCTCACCACCTCGCGGACATAGGCGCGCGATCTCTGGCGGCCTTCGATCTTGAAGGCGTTGACGCCCGCATCAATCAGATCGGGCAATAGCCGCGCAAGGTTCAGGCTGATCGGCTCTTCAAAGGCGTAATAGCCGCCCTGCCGCTGCGCGGTGGTATAGCGGCCTTTGCAAATTGTCGGATAACCGGCCTTTTCGCCCGCGCCAAAACGGTCGATGGTAAATTCGCCCAGCCGGGTAGACAGGTTTTCCTGGTCGTCGCGGACATAGTGAACCTCGGCGGCGGGCGAACAGACGCCGTCCATATTGGTCGACAGGCCGGTGGCATAATTGGTCAGGCTGCAACGCCCTTCGACCATCAGGCCGTGATTGCCGAAGATAAAGGTTTCGATCTCGCAGGGGATCTCGGATTTGATCTCGCGAATTTCGGGAATTGTCAGGATACGCGGCAGCACGACGCGTTTAACTGCGAATTCGCGCACGTAATAGCGGATCGCCTCGGGGCTTGAGGCGGCGGCCTGAACTGACAGATGCAGCCGGATGCCGGGATGGTTTTGCCGAATATACTCGGCAACGCCGACATCGGCGACGATATAGGCATCAATGCCCAGTCTGGCGCCAAGATCGGCGGCTTCTTTCCAGAGGTCAAATTTCCCGTCCGGCGGATAGGTGTTGAGCGCCAGCAGAACTTTCGTTCCCTGCTCATGGGCATATCGCACCGAGGCGGCCAGTTCATCGGGCGAAAAATTCAGCCCCGGAAAGTTTCGCGCATTCGTTGCGTTTTGAAAGCCGCAATAAACCGCGTCGGCGCCCGCATCTACGGCGGTGCGCAGCGAGGCCGGCGTTCCGGCGGGGCAGATGAGTTCCGCGACAGTCATCGGATCAACCTTCGGTTGGGGGGGATGCATGGGCCGCCTGCCGCAGCTTGCGCAGCGCGATCCGGCCGAGGGGGCCGAACATCTCGGCGACGTCAGCGGCGATCGAGCCTTCAACATCGTCGAGCGCGTTTCTGAGACTGACGACCGCCTCGGTATTTCCCGAGATGACAAGATCGCGCGAGAAAAACAGCGCATCGCCATCAACATCGGCATCGATCAGGCGTAAAAGGGTCAGGAAACTTCCGGAAATCCGCGCCTCATGCGCGGGCAGATGCGCGCGCCTTACGGCCCGGAAGTCGGGCGCCTGCGGCTCCGGCCGCAGAAACAATGCAAAAGGAAAATCGACCGGATCGATGACAAAGCCGGTCTGCGTGTGCGGGCCAAGCCGGGCAAAAACCTCTGCATGTTCCCGGGTAATCCGGCGCGCGATCCGGCGCAGCACTGGCTGCAGCACAAACAGCGGCATTGGCAGGACCGCGCCGAGCGTGGCCATGCGGCTGGCGCGAGCTGGTGCGGCGGTCATGGTCCTGCCTCTTCTGGGGTGGCGCCGGGCATTCTCAGGACGCCTTGGAAAACAGAGCGTTGCCGCCCGCATATTCATCGTAGTGCCCCGCGATCATGCGTGTGACCGGCCGCCCTTGCGGCAGGATCTCGAGCGCCGTTTCGGTCAGTGAGACGAGCCCGGCAAAGGTTTCGGCGATCCGGTCATGGATCGGGGCCAGCGCCGCAACATCGCGGCCAAAGGCGGATTGCAGCGCGCGAAAGTCGATCCTGAAATCGCACATCAGCATTTCGATGGCCCGGGCGCGCATCATATCCTGGCCGCCGTGCTCATGGCCGCGAAAGCCGGGCAGTTGACCTTCCTGAATGCGCTGGACATAGGCCCCGGTCGCGGCGGCGTTCTGAACATAGCCCTGGGCAAAGCGCGATATCGACGAGGCGCCCAAACCTATCAGTGTGGGGCAGGTATCGGTCGTGTAGCCCTGAAAATTGCGGCGCAGGGTGCCGTCGCGTGCGGCGCGTGCCAAACCGTCGTCGGGCCTGGCAAAATGGTCGATGCCGATGGCGTCATAGCCGGCCGCCTGAAACCGCTCGGCCGCCCCTTGCGCCAGCCGATAACGCATCCTGTCATCGGGCAGCGCGGTTTCGTCGATCAGCTTTTGACGTTTGGCCATATGCGGGACATGGGCGTAGCCGAAAAGCGCCACGCGGTCGGGATCCAGCGCCAGAACCTTGTCGATTGAGCTTGCGATCGTCTGCTCACTCTGATGCGGCAGCCCATAGACGAGATCGGTGTTAAGCGACCCGATCCCCGCCTGACGAAGGGCGCGCACGCAGTTTTCGGTCAGCGCATAGGGCTGCTCGCGCCCGATCGCGTCCTGCACCTTCGACGAAAAGTCCTGAATGCCGATGCTGGCGCGGTTCATTCCCTGCGCGGCGAGCGCGGAAATCTTTGCCTCATCCACCATGGTCGGGTCGATTTCGACCGAAAACTCGAATGGCTCGGCCGGCGGGATCGCTGCCTTTATTGCCTGCGCCAGATCCGTGATCATCTCAGGCGGCAGAATTGTCGGCGTGCCGCCGCCCCAATGCAGGCGCCCCATGCGCAGCCCCGGCGGAAGACGATCCGCCAAAAGCCGCAGCTCTTGTTTCAATGTTTCGATATAGTTTTCTACCGGGCTAAGCGTGCGTGTGCCTTGGGTCCGACAGGCGCAAAACCAGCATAATCTTTCGCAAAACGGGATGTGAACATAGACCGAGACGGGCAGATCGGGGTCAAGCCCCTGCAACGCCTGCTTTTGAAACGCCGCGTTTGTTGCGGTCGAAAAGGCCGGTGCGGTGGGATAGCTGGTGTAACGCGGGACCCGGGCATCGAACAGTCCCAGCGCGCTCAGATGGTCGATATTTTCCATATCGCCCGGGTATCAAGTTTTCTTGCCCGCCTCTTTGATCGAGATCAAATGACGGGCGAAAATAACGTCGCTGCACATGCATGGAACCGGCCCGACCTGTTAGCTGAGATCGCGCAGCCGTCTGCGCACATGGCGCGGGTATTTGAGGCGAAGCTGCCGCCAGCGTTCGCGCTGTTTTTCGGGGGCGGACCGGTTGTTGATCAATTGCCAGCTTTGGGCGACCCGGCGCAGCGCCTGTTGCGGGCTGACCGACCGCTTCAGAGCGCGGGTCAGCCATTCGCTCAGAACACGGAAATATTCCGATTGATGGGCCAGATAAAGATCGGGGATCGAGCCGCGCAAACTTGCCCGATGCACATCCAGAAAGGCCTGAGAATAAATCTTGCGGATTTTGGCGTCGCTGTAATGTTCAGGTCGAAAAGGGTCGAAATATCCGCCCTGCTGGCGGATCGCGCGGGTAGTCATTTCCGGGCTCGACGCGAAAAGCGCATAAAGATAGGCGATCTCGGGCTCAGTGCTGTTGCTGGTTACGACATAGTTCCAGCCCCAATTGAAATAGGGCGTTACCAGCAATTCATCCGCCACAACCCCGCCCGGTGTGGGGCCATAGACCATGCGGCCGCGCATGGCGCTGCCGGGGCCGTTGAGGTATTTTTGCGACCCGCCCCAGCCGATGTTGCAATAAACATCACCGCGGGAATAACGTGCCCAATTGTCAAAAAGCCCGAAATGATCGACGCCCTCGCACAGGTGTTCGGTCACCCGGATCAGCGCCTCAAGCGCCTCAACCCCGGCGTCACCTGCGATTTGCGGTTCAAGATCCGGCGAGAGTGGCCAGACACCTTTGGCATGAAAGCGCACCCACCATTCCCAAGCCACATAGCCCGAAGTGCGAAACAAAAGACCGCCGCAGCGCCCCTGATCGGGGCGGTTGAACCAGGCGATCTGACGGTCAAGCTCGGCCCAGGTCAGCGGCACGTCTAGCGCGGTGCCAAAGGTATCGCCATAGCGCGCCTGTTCTTCGGGATCGTTCAGAAAATCGCTGTGATAAAACATGACATAGGTGTCGCCATCCGATTGGAAACCATAGATTTCATCGTCAAAACTATCGCCGATCTGATAGAGAATGCCGTCTCGAAATCCCGCGGGTTCATGCCGGGCGGCCAGTTCCGTGAGGGGAAGGACCGCCCCCGAGGATACCAGATCAGGCAGTCCGAAAGTGGCGGGAAGCGCCAGATCATACTCGCGCCGCCCGCTCATCCAGTCCAGCGCGAGCTGGGTGTTGATATCATCGACCGGCACTTCGATCAGCCGCACGTCGATGCCGGTGGCGGCCTTGAAGGCCGAGGCAACGGGCAGGACATTGTCACCGCTTCCGAAGGGGATCAAAAGCCGCAGCGCAAGGGGGCGCCCCGCAGCCAAGCCCCGGGCCTTTTGCGCCGCATAGGTGTGAAGTGCCCCAGCGTCCACCGCATTGGCCGCGCCTGCTGTAAGGCCGGCAGCCCCCAACCCGGCCATGCCCGCAATGCCGGTCAGGGTTTTTCGGCGATTTATCATTTAGTTAAAAGGCGCGAATATGATCACGCCCCCTCTGTCTTATTTCCCATAGCAACCAATGCGAGATTAACGATTCGAATTTTAAGGCGGGGTTAACTTTTTTCGTGAAAAAACATCAAATCGCTAACAAAAAAGGAAACGGTGGTGTCCGGCTTTTCGGTGAACTGGACAACAACGGTGGTTGCGCGGCTGCGCCTTGCCTTTGCGGTCATCACGCTCGTCATTCTGGCCGGTATTCTGTTTGTGGGATCGCAGCTTTCGCAGTTGCGCAGCTCGCAGGATGTATTGGTTCAGCGCGCGATACCCGCCTTGCTGAACGATCAGGCGCTCAGTCGTGAGCTAACGGCGCTCATGGGGTTGACGGCGCAGCTGTCAGTGGACCTTTCCAAGGCCGACCTGGTCGCGCTGAATCGTTCGTACGACCAACGCAAAGCTGATCTGAGTGCCATTATCCAGCGGTTTTCTAAGCCCGATGCGACAAACGGGTTTCTGGGGGATATTCTTGACGGGCTGAACCGGCTGAACCAAACCTCGGAGGGGATGTTTCAGGCCCAGTTCAATATCAAATGGGTCGAAAAAGAACTGGCCGCCCTGAAAAAAGAACTGACCGGTCTGCACGACGCTTTCAAAGCCCAGTCCGAGCTTCTTTTGCTCGACGCCTCAGCGGCCCTGCAGGGGGTTGCGCCGGCGCGACCGGGCGGAACGGCGCCGCTTGCCACCCAGCCCGAAGACCTAAACAGTCTTCTGACGCTCGAATATGAATTGAACGAGATTGCCAGCCTTGCCAGCCGCGCGGCCAGCACGACCGACAAACGCGCGCTGCCGGCGATCAAAAGCCAGCTGGAATTTCAGATCCGAAGCTCGACTCAGGTATTGCTCAAGCTTCGCAATGCCAATGTGCGCAGGGATTTTGCCGTGGTCATCGACCGGATCCGGACGCTGATCAATGGGCGGGCCGGAATTCTGGCCAATCAGCAGCTTTATCAAAACGCGCGCAAGCGGCTGGATGACATGCGATCGCAGCAGGTTCAGACGGTCGCCGAACTGACCAGCGCCCTTGATAATGCCCTGACAACGACCCGGGGCGAGATCGGGGCGGCAACGCAGCTTTTCCAGAGCACAATGCAAAGCGCTGCAAAGACTGTGGGCGGCATTGCCGGGCTCATCCTCATTTGCGTTGTTCTGGTGAACTATCTGGTTGTGGAACGCCAGATCAACCGCAGGATTGCGCGCCTGACCGGTGTCGTGCGCGCGATGGCAGGCGGCGACATGAGCGGGGAAGTTGACACAAGCGGCAAAGACGAGATCGCGGGTATTGCAGGGGCTCTTGCGGTGTTCAAACAAAATGCCGAAGAGCTGGCCCGGTCAAACGCTGAGTTGCAGAAATTCGCTTATGTGGCCTCGCATGATCTGCGCGCGCCGCTCAGTTCGATCCGCGATCTGGCCGAATGGACGCTCGAGGACGCGGGCGATCTGTTGCCGAAAGAATGCCGGGCAAACCTGCAATTGCTGATCGGGCGGGTGGAGCGGCTGTCGATCCTGCTGCGCGATCTTCTGGAATATGCGCAAGCCGGCCATGAAGAGCAGCGGATGTCGCGCATCTCTATTCGTGATGTCGTGGAGAACGTGACACATATGCTGGATCTTGGGCGGAAATTTCAGATCCGCGTCGATGACGATGCCGGGGTGATATGTACCTATTCGACACCGATAAAGCAGATCATGCTGAACCTGATCGTCAATTCGATAAAGCACCATGATCGTGAACATGGGGTGATTGAAATCAGATCATGGCGGGTGGAGGACAGGATGATGATCTCGATCACTGATGACGGCCCGGGGATTGAGCCCGATTATCACGATCAGGTCTTTGGCCTGTTTCAAACGCTGAAATCGCGGGACGAGGTGGAGGGCAGCGGCATGGGGCTGGCCATCATCGCCAAACTTCTGGACCGTTATGGCGGCCACATTGATGTGGCGTCCGATCCGACCGTGCAGCGTGGCACGAAATTTACCTTTGACTTTCCTTGCGTCCAGCCAATGACCGGCGCCGATAAAGCGGCATAATGCGGAGCACTTGGGGTAAAGCCTCTAAAGTTGTTTGTTTTTCGCCGCTTTGGAGCCTGTCACATTTACCGATTGAAAACTTCTAGATCACAGTTTTGCACCGGATCAACCGGCGACCAGATTTTTTGGGGGGTGGACTCAATGAATTACGCGGCTTCAACCGCAGAGATTATTCCAGAGCAGGGGCTGGATTTTTCCGATACCGTCACTGTCCTGATCATCGACGACAATCATGTCGATCGCAGAAGGCTGCGGCGTTTGATGGATACAACGAACCTGCCGGTCAGCATCGACGACACGCCTTCGCTTGCTGGGCTCGGGGAAAAACTGGATGGGCGTAGTTATGATCTGGTTTTTATCGACTACCGACTGCCGGAAGGTAATGGGCTGGATGCGCTCGACATGATCAAGCGTCACCCGGCCCAGCAGGGTGTCGCGACAATCATGGTCGCCGGGGATGCGCAGGCGGCTGTTGCGGTCTCGGCGCTCAAGTCAGGGTGTGACGATTACGTGGCAAAATACGCGCTTAGCCGCGAAGCGCTCCATCATAGTGTCTATAACGCGCTGCATAGCGCAGCTATCCGGCAAAGCGCGTTATTGGACATCGACCTTCGCCAGACCGGGTTTGAGGCGCGGAAGGGCGCTTCTGGTATGTGCTTTGAGGAAATGCGTCCAATTCTGGCACGAATGCTCAGGCAAATCCGGTTTGTAGGACGCGGTCAGGCCCTTTCCGATGCCGCAAAGGCACAGATGTTGAGCGAGCTGGAAGGCTCCTGCGTGCGCCTGTGGGAATTTTTCCGGAAGACGGACGAAGGTCAGCCGCGTTGGAAACCCGCCATACATTGACGGAAGGCTGGCGCTGGCGCGCCTGAGCTTGCGACGGCCTTATGATGCGCGCGTGCCGATGGGCGTGGTAATCTCGGGCAGGCCATCAACGGCACCGGTAAGGATGTCGCCCGCCACTACCGACCCCACTCCGGCAGGGGTTCCTGTCATGACCAGATCGCCGGGACAAAGCGCCATGGACCGTGACAGGATCGAGATATGATCGCGGACCGGCCAGATCATATCGGCCAAATCGGCCTCTTGCTTCATCTCGCCATTGACGGCCAGCCATATCCGGCCCTTCTCAAGCGAGGGCACGTCTTGCAGCGGAACCAGAGGGGCAACGGGCGCAGACATGTCAAAGGCTTTGCCCCAATCCCATGGGCGGCCCAGCTCGCGCGCGGCCATTTGCAGATCACGGCGCGTCAGGTCGATCCCGACAGATGCGCCCCAGATATGATCGTATACATTCGCAGGCGGGATGTTGGCGCCGCCCGTGCCGATGGCGACCACCAATTCGATTTCATACTGCAGGTTCCCGGTTTCGGGCGGATAGGGCACGGTTACGCCGCTGTCGACAACGGCATCGGCGGGTTTGGTGAAAAAGAACGGCGGTTCGCGATCCGGATCGCGCCCCATTTCCCTTGCGTGGGCGGCGTAATTGCGCCCGACACAGAAAACCCGCCGGACAGGAAAACGCGCATCGCTGCCTTGGACGGCGACGCTGGGCTGTGGCGGGGGGGGGATTACATAAGCCATGCAGCCTGATTGCATATCCTGAAGATCATGAAAAGACGCGGCCTTCTCAAACTCGCGGCTGCCCGGGTTGGGTAAGACCCAGCGGGTCAGAATGTGCTGCACACCGGAACGGAAAACCGCAGAGGGGACGGGCATCTGCCCGCCCCGCTCTTTTGCGGTTCCAACCGGTCTTACATCTCGGTACGGAACTGTACCATATAGGGCGTTTTATCCGCCTTGAGCGCAGGGCCGTCATCGGTGGTGTTGTTGACACCAAAGTCGTAAGTGCCATTGCCGTTGGTTTCATAGTGCAGCATGACAAGATAATCGGTGCCCTTCATCACTTTCTCATTGATGTCGACAGCGACATTCATCGAAGGGCCGGCAGGTACGAAAGTGGACCCCAGAGACGAAGGCAGCACGGGCGCGCCGTCCTTCATGGCGTGAATGACCAGCCAGCCGTCCTTGTCCATCATAACCTGCGGGAAGGTCACGGTATCGCCCTTGAAGGTAGCCCCCTTCAGGGTGATGTCGAGGTGACCAGCCTGAGCAGCGGTAGCGAAAAGAACGGCGCCAGCAGCGGCGATAAAGCGGTTCATCTGTATACTCCTGTATTTTGTTTCGGGTGGCGTAGACACGGGAGGGGGCGGAAAATAGTTTCGGCAGGGAGAGAAAAATTTTTCGAAAAATGCCAAAAAATTATCTATCATATTGAAAATAGATATAATCTCCTCACCAATCTGCGGTCGCTCCATGCGACCTGTGCGCTGGTTTTTCTGTTGTGAGTAAAATATTGCCACGCCGCCGGAAGGATTAACGCAGGGTCTATGCGGATCAGGTTTGCTCATCTAGGTTTGCCATACGGTTGATTTTGGCCGTGCATCCTGAATGGAGGTTCCTATGGGACTTGAGAGTCTGATTGTCTTTCTGATTATAGGCGCGATTGCAGGTTGGCTTGCCGGATTAATCGTGACCGGGTTCGGTTTCGGCCTTTTGGGTAATATTGTCGTTGGTATCGTCGGCGCCTTTGTGGCGGGTTTTCTTTTCCCGCTGATCGGGTTTGGTTTGGGTGGCGGTATAATTGCCGCGATTATTCATGCGACCATTGGGGCGGTGATCCTGCTGTTTTTGATTAAACTGGTAAAGCGGGTCTGAACCGGGCCGCTGCGTCAGCGGCGGCTCTACTTTCTGCGGGGCGCCGCGCCTGGGCTGTGTTGGTCTTGTAGCCGGCGCGCGGGTTTCTATATTCAACTTAACGAATATGAAAGGATGCGCCCATGGCTGCTCTGAAAGTGACCTGCCTTGAATGTGCTCAGGTAAACCGTGTGGATCAGGAACGGCTGAACGCGGGGCCAAAATGCGGAACCTGCGGAGCGAAACTGATCGTGGACAAACCGCGTGAGGTCGATCTGGCGACTTTGCAAAAGGCCGCGCGGAGCGACGATCTGCCCCTGGTGGTGGATTTCTGGGCGCCTTGGTGCGGCCCCTGCCGGATGATGGCGCCGGAGTTCGAAAAAGCCGCCAGCGAATTGAAGGGCCGCGCCCGGCTGGTCAAGCTGAATACCGAGGATCAGCCCCAGGCGGGGGCCAAATACAATATCCGCGGCATTCCCACGATGGTATCTTTTCAGGGCGGGCGCGAGAAAAAGCGCCAATCGGGCGCCATGCCGGCGACCGCCATCGTCAATTGGGTGAACGGTTAAGGCTGCCGCCAGAGCGGCGCCCAAACTCTAGCGTACGAATTTCTTGTATTTAACGCGCTTGGGCTCCAAGGCGTCGGGGCCCAGACGGCGCTTTTTATCCTCTTCGTAGTCTTCGAAGTTGCCTTCGAACCATTCGACATGCGCCTCGCCCTCGAAGGCAAGGATATGGGTGCACAGCCGGTCGAGGAAAAAGCGATCGTGGCTGATGATCACCGCGCAGCCGGCGAAATCTTCCAGAGCATCCTCAAGCGCGCGCAGCGTTTCCACGTCCAGATCGTTGGTCGGCTCGTCCAGCAACAGGACATTGCCACCCGATTTCAGAAGCTTTGCCAGATGTACGCGGTTGCGTTCACCCCCCGAAAGCAATCCAACCTTTTTCTGCTGGTCGCCGCCCTTGAAGTTGAATGCCGAGCAATAGGCGCGGCTGTTCATTTCCGCGTCTCCCAGTTGGATTACATCCAGACTGTCGGAAATTTCCTCCCAGACGGTTTTGTTGTCATCCAGCGCATCGCGCGATTGATCGACATAGGACAATTGCACAGTGTCACCATAGGTCAGGGTCCCCTCGTCGGGCTGTTCCTGACCGGTCAACATGCGAAACAGGGTTGATTTACCCGCCCCGTTGGGGCCGATCACACCGACGATGCCACCCGGTGGCAAAGAGATCGAAAGATCCTCGATCAAAAGCTTGTCGCCATAGCCTTTCTTGAGGTTCTCGATCTCGATCACCTTCGAGCCCAGTCTGGGACCGTTGGGAATGATGATCTGAGCACGCGAAAGCTTTTCACGCTCGGACTGGCCTGCCAG
The DNA here is from genome assembly GCA_030148745.1 of Paracoccaceae bacterium. GTDB lineage: Bacteria > Pseudomonadota > Alphaproteobacteria > Rhodobacterales > Rhodobacteraceae > JASBSV01. The sequence goes on along the minus strand of JASBSV010000018.1, from coordinate 34,192 downwards.
TTCTTCATAGGCGTTGATCCGGGCCTTTTGCTTGGCATGACGGGCCTTGGCCCCGGCGCGGATCCATTCCAGTTCGCGCTCAAGCGTCTTTTGCTTGGATTTGTCTTCCTTGGCCTCGCGCTCAAGCCGTTTGGCTTTCTGTTCAAGCCAGGCCGAGTAATTGCCTTCGTAAGGGATACCACGACCGCGGTCGAGTTCGAGGATCCAGCCGGTGATGTCGTCCAGAAAATAGCGATCGTGCGTAACGATCAAGATCGTTCCCTTGTAGTCGATCAGATGGTTCTGAAGCCAGGCGATGGTTTCAGCGTCCAGATGGTTGGTCGGTTCGTCCAAAAGCAGCATTTCGGGCGCTTCCAGAAGCAGCTTGCAAAGCGCAACGCGCCGACGTTCGCCGCCCGAAAGCGTCGCCACCTGCGCCTCATCCGGCGGGCAGCGCAGCGCCTCCATCGCTATGTCGATCTGAGCGTCCAGATCCCAAAGGTTCTGGCTGTCGATCTCGTCCTGAAGCTTGGCCATCTCATCGGCGGTTTCGTCCGAGTAATTCATCGCCAGTTCATTATAGCGGTCCAGAATGTCCTTTTTGGCTTTCACGCCCAGCATGACATTGCCGCGCACATCAAGGGTTTCGTCCAGCTGCGGCTCCTGTGGCAGATAGCCGACATGCGCGCCCTCGGCCGCCCATGCCTCGCCGGTGAAATCCTTGTCCTGCCCGGCCATGATCCGCATCAGGGTGGATTTGCCCGACCCGTTGACGCCCACGACGCCGATCTTGACGCCGGGAAGGAAGGAAAGGCGGATGTTCTCAAAGCATTTCTTGCCGCCGGGGTAGGTTTTGGAAACGCCGTCCATGTGATAGACGTACTGATAAGATGCCATCTGCGTTCTTTCTGCCTTATGCGTCCGAATTCTGGTGACTTATACGTTCCTGCAAAGAGGGGCAATCGGGATGTCTTTGGTTGCCACAGGTGCCGCCGCGGTTGCGCGCGGGACCATTCCTGCCCTGTCGCAAGTCGTTATGCGCGCGGGCGGTGGGTCATTTGACATCCGTTCCATTGCATGCAGTTTGGGCGAGCGCAAACCAAAGGAGCCCCTGCCATGGCCTATGTCCCCTCTGATGATCGTTACGACCGTATGGTCTATCGCCGCTGCGGACGGTCAGGTCTGGACCTGCCGGCGGTCTCACTTGGGCTGTGGCATAATTTCGGCGGCGACACGCCGCATGAAACCAAACGCGCAATGTGCCGCACGGCGTTCGATCATGGCATCACGCATTTCGATCTGGCCAATAACTATGGCCCCCCTCCCGGTAGTGCCGAAACGGCATTTGGGGAAATTCTGGCTACCGATTTTGCCGGTTACAGGGACGAGCTAATCATCTCTTCCAAGGCCGGATATGACATGTGGCCCGGACCTTATGGCCAATGGGGCAGTCGCAAGTATCTGATCGCCTCCTGCGATCAGTCGCTCAAGCGGCTGGGGCTGGAATATGTCGATATCTTCTATAGCCATCGGTTCGACCCCGAGACGCCGCTGGAAGAGACAATGGGCGCGCTGGATCAGATCGTGCGGTCGGGCAAAGCCCTTTATGTCGGTATCTCATCCTATAATTCAGAGCGCACGAAACAGGCGGTGGCCATTCTGAAGGATCTGGGAACGCCTTGTCTGATCCATCAGCCCAGCTATAACATGCTGAACCGCTGGATCGAGCGTGACGGGCTGCGTGAAACGCTTGAAGATCTTGGGGTAGGCTCGATTGCCTTCACGCCTCTGGCGCAGGGGATGCTGACGGGCAAATACCTCAAGGGCGTTCCGGAAGGCAGCCGCGCCACTCAGGGCAAATCGCTGAACGCCGATATGCTGAGCGACAGCGCGATTGAAAAGATCCGTGGTTTGAACGATATCGCTGCCGCCCGTGGTCAGAGCCTTGCCCAGATGGCGATCGCATGGGTTCTGCGCGGAGGGCGGATCACATCGGCCCTGATCGGCGCGTCGCGCCCCGAACAGATAAGCGAATGCGCCAAGGCCGCCGCGAACCTGGATTTCAGCGAAGATGAGCTGGCCGCGATTGAAAAGCTGTCGACGGATGAGGACATCAACCTTTGGGCGCAGTCGTCCGAAGGTGTCTGAGCCTTTGCGTTTTCAGCTTCCCCCGGCCCAAGCGGGCATGACGGTGGGCTTGCTGGGTGGATCGTTCGATCCGCCCCATGCGGGGCATGTGCATATCACCAAAGAGGCACTCAAACGGTTCCGGCTGGATCATGTCTGGTGGCTGGTCTCGCCGGGAAATCCGCTGAAATCACGAAATCCGGCCCCGTTGGAGCAGAGGTTTCAGGCGGCCAGTGCGCTGATGCGCCATCCCCGGGTTACGGTGACCGATATCGAGGCGCAGATCGGAACGCGCTATACCGCGCAGACGCTTGAGGCGTTGCGGCGGCTTTATCCCGGCGTTCGTTTTGTTTGGCTGATGGGGGCCGATAATCTTGCCGGTTTTCACAGGTGGGAGCGTTGGGAGTGGATCATCCAGAACGTCCCGCTTGGCGTGCTGGCGCGTCCCGGCCAGCGTCTTTCGGCGCGACATTCACCGGCGGCGAACCGGTATCGCGATTTTCGCCTGCCTGCGGCCAAGGCGCCGTTGTTGGCAAGGCGCCCTGCGCCGGTCTGGTCGCTTTTGAATGTGCCCATGCTTGATTTGTCCTCAAGCCAGATCCGCGCGCGGGGCGAGTGGTAGCGCGGTTTGGACTTATGTCCCCAGAAGGCGCAATCGGCAGATTAAATCCGATCCTCGGCCTTTGTCGGGTTGAGCCCTTGTCGTCTAGCGCAAGGTTTGATTAACACAAGGCCATGACATCCCCGATTTCAAGACGTGCTTTGCTGGCCGGTCTCATGGCCGGTACCGCCTTTCCTGTGCTTGCGGATGCTCCGCGCCGCTCTTTGCGACCTGCGCCGCGCGTTGGTTCGGGCACTCTGGTTGCGCCGGGCATTGATGAGATCATCAAAAAGGCGGGACTGGGCGGTCAGGTCTGTTTCGCGGTCGCCGATGCACAAACCGGGCGTCTTTTGGAAAGCCGGAACGCAGATCGGGCGATGCCCCCGGGCAGCACCGCCAAGACTATAACGGCGGCCTATGCGCTGGCGCATCTAAGCGGCGAGCACCGGTTCAAAACCCGTATTCTGGCAACCGGCCCGATCGTGGACGGGCGGCTGGAGGGCGATCTTATACTGGCCGGCGGCGGCGATCCTGAGCTTGACAGTGACGCGCTGGGCGATATGGCGCGGGATCTGAAGGATCTGGGCCTGCGCGAGATAACGGGCAGATTTCTGATTTTCTCGGCGGCTTTGCCGTTCATTAGAAAAATAGATAAAAAACAAATGGATCACGTCAGCTATAATCCCGCAATCTCGGGCGTGAACCTGAATTTCAACCGCGTTCATTTTGAATGGAAACGTCAGGCGGCGGGTTATGAGATCGCCCTGGACGCGCGGGCGCGCCGGTTCAGACCGCAGGTGACATCCGCAAGGATGCGTATCATCGATCGCAAATTGCCGGTTTATACATATTCCGGCGGCGGCGACATTGATGACTGGACGGTTGCACGCTCGGCGCTGAGCAAGCATGGCGCACGGTGGCTACCGGTGCGCAACCCGGCGGTTTACGCGGGCGAGGTGTTTCAGACCCTTGCGCGCTCATACGGGATCATTCTGCCTGCAGGGCGCGAGATAAAAACATTGCCGGGTGGAACGACGGTTCTGGCCGAGGCCGCAAGCCCGCCGCTGACCGAAATCATCCGGTCGATGCTGAAATATTCCACCAATCTGACGGCCGAGGTTCTGGGGCTGAGCACTACCGCGGCGCGGGCGTTGCCCAATTCGACACTAAAAACCTCGGCCTCGGCGATGACGGACTGGGCCGAAAAGGCGCTTGGCCTGACAGGCTCGCGGTTCACCGATCATTCGGGTCTGGGCGGCGCATCGCGTGTCACTGCCAAAGATTTTGTGACCGCCTTGGTCAAGATCGGACCCGAAGGCGATGTCGCCAGCTTGATGAAAAATATCCCGATGCTGGACAAAAAGAACCGGATCCTTCGCGAGCATCCGATCAAGGTGCGCGCCAAGACCGGGACATTGAATTTTGTCAGCGCCTTGACCGGATTTATTGCGACCGAGGATGGCAGGGAGCTTGCCTTTGCCGTGCTGACGGCAAATCTGCCCCGCCGGTGGGAGGCCGAGAAAAGCGGCCGTGAAATTCCGCCCGGGCTTCGAAGCTGGACCCACCGGTCGCGGCGGCTGCAACAGCAGCTTATCGAGCGGTGGGACCTGCTTTATGGAGCTTAAGCGGGTGCTTGTGGGTTTCGCGCCGCCTAGATCTTCATGTGCCGCGCGCGCGCGCCGCGTTCGATCGCCGCACCATGCAGGCGGTCGATATTGAATTCATGGCGGATTTCTTCGAGCAGGCGCAATTCGGACTGATCCAGTTTGCCGTCGGCGGCGGCGACATCGCAGGCCAGCGCATAAGCGGTTTCCATAAGACGTTCGGGCAGATCGTCACGCAGCAGTCCGAATAGTGCGTCAAGGCCATCCTCTTCGGTCAGAAGATCAAACACCGTCTGGGCGATAAGCTTGATCCGGTCGGGATCATAGCCGGCAAAGACCGGCAGGTGGTTCACGATGGATTGGATCGTGACCAGTTCCGAGGTGCGGATTTCCTCGTCGGAGGCGGAAACGGCAATCATGACTGCGACCAGGCAATCCTGAGGGCTGAGCGGGTGTAGCGGTTGATTCAAGGGGCGTCCTTCCGGTGTCGTGTTGCGGTGCAGCATATTGACGCCAAGAGGGGGCGGCAATAGGGAGTGGGGATTGGTCGCGCGCGGGGCGTGGCCGAAAGCGGGAATTAACCGATGAGCGAGATGCGGGAAATGGCGATGTCGTCGAAAGCCTGGCCCTTTGAAGAGGCGCGCCGGGTTCTGAAACGCTATGAAAACGGGGCGCCGGAAAAGGGCCATGTCCTGTTTCAGACCGGGTACGGGCCAAGCGGCCTGCCGCATATCGGAACCTTTGGCGAGGTGGCGCGCACGACAATGGTGCGCCGCGCGTTCGAAATCTTGTCGGATATTCCCACCAAACTCATCTGTTTTTCCGATGATATGGACGGCTTCCGCAAGGTACCGGGCAATGTGCCGATGCAGGAGGAGCTGAAACAGGATCTGAACCTGCCGCTGACCAAAGTGCGCGATCCCTTTGGCACGCACGAGGGCTTTGCCCAGCATAACAACGCTATGCTGTGCGAATTTCTGGACAGTTTCGGATTTGATTACGAGTTTGCATCGGCGACCGATTATTACACCCGCGGCGTGTTCGACGAGATGCTGCTTGTCGCGTTGGAGCGATTTGACGACATACAGAAGATCATGCTGCCGACGCTGGGCCCGGATCGGGCGGCAACCTATTCATGTTTCCTGCCCGTCAGCCCCAAGACGGGCCATGTTCTTCAGGTGCCGACGCTGGAAAGAAACGTCGCGCGCGGCACGATTGTCTATGAAGAGCCCGATGGCGAACGGGTTGAGGTGCCGGTGACCGGCGGCCACGTCAAAATGCAGTGGAAACCGGACTGGGCCATGCGCTGGGCCGCGCTGGGCGTTGATTATGAAATGTCGGGCAAAGACCTGATCGACAGCGTGACGCAATCGTCGAAGATCTGCCGGGCGCTTGGCAAACGCCCGCCCGAGAGCCTGTCATATGAGCTGTTCAACGACGAGAATGGCCAGAAGATTTCCAAATCCAAGGGCAATGGTTTGTCGATGGAGGAATGGCTGGCCTATGCGGCGCCGGAAAGTTTGCAGTATTTCATGTACCTTAAGCCAAAGACGGCAAAGCGGCTGTATTTTGACGTTATCCCCAAGGCGGTGGATGAATACCACCAGCAGCTGCGCGCCTATCCCGATCAGGACCTGGCGGCGCGGCTGAATAATCCGGTGTTTCACATTCACGGCGCGGAAGTGCCGGTGTCGAATATGCTGATCCCGTTTTCGATGCTGCTTAATCTGGCTTCGGTCGCGGGGGCAGAGGAGAAGGGGCAGCTTTGGGGGTTCATTCAGCGTTATGCGCCCGATGCCTCGCCCGAAAGTCATCCCGATCTGGATGATGCGGCAGGGTTTGCGGTGCGCTATTACAATGATTTTGTGAAACCGGCCAAGGTCTTTCGCGCGCCTGACGAAAAGGAACGGGCGGCGCTGGAGGATCTTTTGGCGCGGCTCAGGCTGTGGCAGGGCGGGTTGGACGCTGACGCCTTGCAGTCGATGGTGTTTGCGGTGGGCAAAGAGCATGCGTTCGAGCCGCTGCGCGATTGGTTCAAGGCGCTTTACGAAGTGCTGCTGGGCGCCTCGCAGGGTCCACGCTTCGGTGGGTTCATTGCGCTTTTCGGGATCGAGGAAACGATCGGCCTGATTGAGCGCGCGCTGGCCGGTGGATTGATCGATCAGGCCCGCAGCGCGGGCTAACGCGACCCGGACCCGTCAGGCGGGCCGCCAGAAGCCGTTGATTTGCCTTACCTTTGTGCACCGTGACGGTGGTGTAGGGCGGAATTAACCGGCTGCCGGTAAATCTGTTTCAGCAAACGGGCATCATCGTCCGGGTCTACCTGTATTTGATGAAAAATTGAGCGGAGCCTTGGCGACGGGCGCTGCTCCCCTTGCCATGTGCGCCAGCGTTGCGGATGTGAAAGGGTTCTTATGAACAAAGCGATAACCGACGGGCTGGTGTTTATGCCGCCTGCTTTTGCAAATGGGCTTGATGTCTGGTCATCGGGGGATGGCACGCCCGGGTCCGATACTTATCTGGGTGCCGTCAATGCCGCGCTTGTTCCGGCGGATCAGGATTTTGCCGGCTGTCTGGAGCTGGAAAAGACCACGACGGTTCAAAAGCTGCGCTACATGGGGGAAACCCCGATCCTGCCGGGCTGCTATTTGCGCGTCACGGCCCGTGTGAAGGCGATGAGCGGCAATCTTCCGTCGGTACGTATCGCGGCCTGGGCCGGCGGCGCCGGCGGGCTTCACGTTGCCGGGGTGAGCGAGACGGGGCCGTCGGTAACGCTGACCAGCTATGGTCAGGTGGTCGAAGTTTCCGCGATCGTCGGAACCGGCAGCCGCACGGGCGTCGACATGCCCTGGGGCACGGCGCCGATCTATGGGCATTTCGGGCTGGATCTGACGGGGGCCAACGGCGGTGTGGTGCGGATCGACGATATCGTTATCGAAGATGTCACATCGGCATTTTTGCGCACTATGATGGATTGGGTCGACGTCAAGGATTTTGGCGCTGTCGGCGATGGCATCACCGATAATACCGTTGCCTTTGAGGCCGCGGATGCAGCGGCGAACGGACGCTCGGTTCTGGTGTCCGAGGGGACCTTCAATCTTGCCGATCATGTGACATTTGAGTCTTCTGTCCGTTTCGAGGGCAAGGTGACCATGCCGACGGCAAAGCGTCTGACGCTGGTGCGCAATTTCGAACTGGACAGCTATATCGACGCTTTCGGTGATGAGGTGGTGGCCTTTGAAAAGGCGGTACAGGCGCTTTACAATTATTCGGACCACTCAGAGTTGAACATGAACGGGCGCCGGGTTGAGCTGAGCCGCCCCATCGATGTGCAGGCCGCCGTCGACAACAAGACCGCCTATGCGATCCGCCGGGTGATCCGTAACGGCCAGTTCGAGGCGCTGGACAGCCCAAGCTGGGCGACCGAGACCGTGACGTCGCAGGCGACCTATGCCACCAGCAGCCCCACGACTTTGACCGGGGTGACCAATGTTTCGCAGATCAAGGTCGGATCGCTGGTTACCGGGCTGGGCGTAGGCCGAGAGGTTTATGTCAAGGCCACCAACGTCGGCGCCGCGACCGTCACGCTGAGCCAGCCGCTTTACGGGGCTGTGGGCACCCAGCAATTCACCTTTCAGCGCTTCAAGTACATTCTGGATTTCAGCGGCTTTGCCTCGCTCAGCCGCACCGCGCTGGATGACATCGAGTTTCAATGCGCCGGCAGGGCCAGCGGTGTGATGCTTGCGCTCGATGGGATCAATTTCATGATGCGCGATTGCTTCATGACCAAGCCCAAGGATCGGGGGATCACCTCGGTCGGGGAGGGCTGTCAAGGGATGATGATCGACCGCTGCCAGTTTTTGTCGAACGAAAGCGCGGTTCTGGCGCAGGACCGAACCTCGATCGGGTTTAACGTCAACGCCAACGACAGCAAGATACGTAATAACCGGACGGTTCATTTCGCGGCATTCGGGGTTCTGAATGGCACCGGGCATATGTTTGTCGGAAATCATTGGTTCATGGGCGATGGAGCCACGAACGGGATTCGCCAGGCCGGGCTGATCTTTACCACGCCCAATGTAAAATCGACGCTGACCGGCAATTACATCGATAACAATTTCATTGAGATGACGAATGAACATGACGCCACGCCCGATTTCCTGAGCCAGTATTCCTTTGGCGGGCTGACGATCAGCGGCAATATATTCACCGCCAATAACGTCGCACCCTGGTTTCGGTGGATTGTCGTCAAGCCTTATGGCACGGGCCATTACATTCACGGGCTGAACGTTTCGGGCAATACTTTCCGCACGCTGAACGGAAATATCGACCGGGTCGAGGATGTGGACAGCTCATTTGCGCCACTGGATATGGTTCGGGCCCGAAATATCATATTTGAGGGCAACACCTTTAACGGTGTGGATCAGTTCGTTGCCAATCCGGTCTCTCTCGATTTTAGTCAGGCCAGTGCCGATAGCACCTGGGTGTGTTCTTTTGCAGGGTTCCTGCCGTTCGGCGGCGTGGCAAGGTCGGTTTCGGGGATCGTCAAGGATGGCAAGATCCGCGATGGGCTGAACAACGCTGTAACCGCCATGCCTTACCTTCTGATGCAGCAGGGATTTGCCAAGGACGAGGTGCATGTTGTCTGGCCTGAGGTCTGCAGCGGCAAGATCCATGTTACGGGGCGGATGGACAAACCCACCTGAACGGGAGCAGCAAGGGGCGCTACGGCGCCCCTTTTTTTGTCAGATCGCCAGCCTCGAGAATAAAGGCCCGGCCGAAGCCGCCGTTCAGAAATGCCTTTTCGATGGTGAAGATCACAAAGCTGAAATCAGCGAAATCTACATAGAGTTTGGCCTTTGGCTGAACCGTCAGATAGTGGTCGCGAAGGGCCGGAAACTGTGGGTTATCATGGCCGGTAAACCCGGCGCTGCATTGCAGCGTCAGCCGGGGATGGGTCAGCGGATCGCCCCTGACACCCGGCTCGCCCACCAGAAGCGAGCATTGCGGCGCCGAGCGCAGCGCGCGCGTGTGCAGAGCCAGATCCGACACGAGCGAGATCGGTGCGCCGTCGGGCGCAGTGGCAAAGGCCACGCGGCTGACCATCGGGCGGCCCTCGACCAGAACCGCAAGGGCGGCAAACCGCGCGCGGTCGATCAGCGACCGGGCAAGGGCGCGGGCCTCGTCATCGGTGGGGCGGATGGTGCCTGATTGGGGCGCGGATGTGCTCATGTCGCGCTAGTGTTGAGCAGCCGTGCGGGTAATGCAACCGCTGTTAAAAACTGATCCACGTGCCGATCACCAGATCGCGGCTCTGGCTGTTTCGAAGGCCCAGAACCAGCCCTGCCACCAGATCCAGCCGCGCGCCGATCTTCATGACATACGAGGGGGCCAGCTTGATCGTGACCGGGTCCCTGCCTTCGCGCGACACAAAGGTCTGAAACATCATCTTGCGGCTTTCGCTGACCGAAAACCCGAGTGTTAGATCGGTTTTCAGGATGCTGCGGCGGCTTTTCAGGCGCCGCTCGATGCTGCTTTCGATCTGGGCCCAGCCGGGGCCGAGCGGCGAGCGAAAGCCGCGCCCCCAGCCAAGCGCAAGCCTGATCGTGGGATCGGTGGGTTGACCCTTGCCGCGGTAGCCGCCGAGGGCAAGATCGAGCGCGAAATTATGCGCCCCGCCCGGCCGGGACAGGGGCAGGCGCAGGAAGGCGGCAAAGGCGCCGGTGCCGTTGCTGCGCCATCCGTCTATGCCGATTGTCACGCGCGGGCCCAGCCCGTGTTCGGCAAAGATCGAAACCCCCTCGCCCGGACGGATCCGCGGCGCCTTGGCCAGATCGCTCTGTGTGGCGAGCGAGATAAAGCTCGTGCCAGGCTCGCGCATCCAAGCCCCGGCGCTGGCCGGGCCGGACCAGAGCGCAAAGACAAGGACGGCAAAGATGTGGCGCATAGGTTAAGAATTACGGTAACGTTGGTTAACGGCGCGTTAACCCATACCCGCCGCGCGCCCCGCAAAGGAGGACATCATGCTGAGCATTTCCGACACCACCCCGCTGCAGACGGTGATCACCACATTTGAGGTGACGCCGGGAACCTGCCATGACCTTCTGGAGGAACTGCAAGAGGCCTATGCCGCCTGTATCACCAAACAGCCCGGCTTTATCGGGGCAAGCCTGCATGTCAACGATGCCCAGACGCGTATCGCCAATTACTCGCAATGGCAAAAGCGCGAGGATTTTCAGGCCATGCTGCGCACCCCCGAAATGCGCGAGCGCAACCGGCGGATCAATGCGCTATGCAAGGGGTTCGAGCCGGTGATGTATGATGTCGCGGCGGTTTATGGCTAGGGCCGGCGCCCCGCGCCAGTACACCGGCCCCGGCGCGTGAGCCCGATGAACGTCGAAGAAATCCGGATCGACGGGCAGGCCATCCTGACACTGAGCGAGCTTCTGCGCCCCGGGCTCAGGGCCATATTCATCGGCATAAACCCCTCGCCGGTTTCGGTCGAGGCGGGGCATTATTTTCAGGGCAGGCTGGGCAAACGGTTCTGGCAGCGCCTGAGAAGATATCAGATCATTCCAGATCTGCCGCATGAGACCGAGGATGATCACGCATTCGCTCAGGGGTTCGGATTTGTTGATATCAGCCGGCGACCCACGGCGCGGGCGCACCAATTGCCCCCTGCCGATAAGGCGCGCGGCGCGCGGGAGCTGGCCAGCCGGCTGGCGATGTTGCCGGACCGCCCGCTGATCATCTTTGTCTATCGCCAAGCCCATGATCTTACCGCCGGGCGGCTGTCCGATCTGGGTTTCGGCACCTTTGCGATGCCGGGACCCTATGCGCCGATTGATCAGGTCGCGGCGCGGATGAGTGCGTTAAGAGAGCGGATCGGCGGCTGACGGTTGCTGTGGGCGGTGAGCCTTTGCCCCACTCTGGCCGGAGCCAGTAATTCTTATGCTTCCGCAGGGCGCTTCGGGATACTCAGCTTCAAGCCATTTATGCGCGCCGGAACAATAGCGTGACAGGTAGAAAACTTTTGGCTAGGGTTCATAAATCTGTCACGGCATCTGGGTATCTGCGCTTTCGCAGACTGCTGCATATCTAATGGACGGGCGGCTGCCGCTCTGTCCGAAACCAGCAATACTTGCCGTGCGTCAACGCTGTGCAGGGAACCGGAGACACCATATGAAACTGTTCAAGATCACGACGGCTGCCGCCGCTTTTGCGATGGCTGCAAGCTCGGCCTTTGCGGCGACCGAGATTACCTGGTGGCACGCCATGGGCGGCGCGCTGGGCGAGACGGTCAACAAGATCGCCGAGGATTTCAACGCCAGTCAGGACACCTACAAGATCACGCCGGTCTTCAAGGGCACCTATGAAGAGACCCTTACCGCCGGCATTGCCGCCTTCCGCGCCGGCGAGCAGCCCAACATCCTTCAGGTTTTTGATGCCGGCGCCGCGACCGTGATCGGTGCCAAGGGCGCAACCGTCCCGGTCGAGGACCTTTTGACGCAAAATGGCGTCACCTTCGACATCAACAACTATATCTCGGGCGTGCGTTATTTCTATGCCGATGCCAAGGGCAAGATGATCGGCATGCCGTTCAACAGCTCGTCGCCGATCATGTATTACAACGTCGATGCGCTGAAAAAAGCCGGTGTGACCCCACCGAAAACCTGGGAGGAATTCCAGAGCGTGACCGCCCCGGCGCTGAAAAAAGCCGGCTATATCGGCCTTTCGCAATCGCATCTGCCGTGGATCTTTACCGAAAACTTCATGTCGCGGCACGATCTTCCCTTTGCCACCAACGACAACGGCTATGAGGGTGCCAAGGGTACAAAGATTCTGGTCAACACGCCGCCCCTCAAGAACCATTTCAAGGCACTGACCGACTGGCAGAAAAAAGGCTATTTCGCCTGGTACGGTACCGGCTGGGGCGACAACCAGACCCCCTTTGAAGAGGGTAAGGTCGCGATCTGGCTCGGCTCTTCGGGCTCGTTCGGCGGGCTGTCGAAAAAGAACCTGCCGTTCAAGTTCTCGGCCACTTTCCTGCCCTATTGGGAGAGCGTGACAAAAACACCGACGCAGACGTTTATCGGTGGTGCCGCCCTCTTTGCGATGTCGGGCAAGAGCGCGGAAGAGAACAAGGCGACCGCCGCCTTCTTCAAATTCCTCACCAAGCCTGAAACCCAGTATTTCTGGCACAAGCAGACCGGTTATGTGCCGATCACCGAAGCGGCCTATGAGATGGCCAAGGCGGATGGTCACTACAAGCGCTTCCCGGCTGCCGAAGTGGGCATCAAGCAGCTGTCGCTGCCCGCTGGCAAACATACCAAGGGCTACCGGATGGGCTTTTACGTTCAGATCCGCGATGTGATGAACCGTGAATACGGTCGCATCCTGACCGGTGAAACCTCGGTCGATGACGCTTTTGCGACCATCGAAAAAGAGTCCAACGCCCTGCTGGCGCGTTTCGCCAAGACCCAGAACTAAGCGGTCTGATCACATTCTCCGACGGCCGCGTTTATCGCGGCCGTCCCGTTTTTTGCCGAGGTCCAATGAAACGCGCAGGTTTCACCAGCCGCTGGTTGCCGATCCTTCTGCTGGTTCCGCAACTGGCGATCATCGCCGTCTTCTTTTACTGGCCCGCCATCTACGCGGTGCAGTCTTCGTTTTACCTGCAGGATCCGTTCGGATTTGGCTCGACCTTCGTGGGGATGGCCAATTACACCGATCTGATTGGCAACGCCGAATACCTCAAGATCGCCACCTTCACCCTTATCTTCACTCTACTGGTCACCTTCTTTTCGCTGACACTGGCGCTGTTGCTGGCGGTCAAGGCAGACAATGTGATCCGCGGTGCGAAAACCTATCGCACCCTCCTGATGTGGGTCTATGCGGTGGCGCCGCCGGTGGCCGGGTTCATCGGGCTGATCATGTTCAACCAAAGCTGGGGGCCCCTGACCGATCTGGCACGTTCGATAGGCTGGGAATTCCGGCTGGGCGTGAATTTCAACGATACCGCCACGGCGATGGTGATCGTCTCGGTCTGGAAACAGGTGCCGGTGAATTTCATCTTCTTTCTGTCGGGGCTGCAATCGATCCCCCGCTCGGTGCGCGAAGCGGCGCTGATCGACAACCGCTCGGCCACGCGGCGGTTCTGGGACGTGACCTTTCCGTTGTTGGCGCCGACCGGATTTTTCCTGCTGATCATCAACATCACCTACGCGCTGTTCGACACGTTCGGCATTGTCGATACGCTGGTCAAGGGCGAGCCGGGCAACAACCCCATGACCCTTGTCTACAAGGTCTATGTCGATGGGTTTCGCGGCAATGACCTTGGCGGCTCGTCGGCGCAATCGGTGGTTCTGATGGTGCTGGTTCTGGCCCTGACGATCTTTCAGTTCCGCCTGGTCGAGCGGCGCATTCACTATACATGAGGTTCCTCGGATGACCGACAACAAAAAGAGCCGCAGCCGCCGCATCAAATGGGGCAGGGTGCTGGACCATACGGTGCTGATTGCCGGCTCTCTCTTCATGCTGATCCCGCTGCTGGTAGTGCTGCAAACCACCACGACCACCGATGTGGCGACGATCAAATTTGGCCCGCAACTGGCGGTGGGCGATCAGTTCTTTCCCAACCTGATGAAGGCGATGTTCAAAGCCTCGGGATTTTCGGGGCAGAACACGGGCACGTCGATGCTGATCAATTCGATGATCCTCGGTCTGGGCTTCGCGCTGGGCAAGATCGTGATCGGCATGATGGCGGCCTATGCGCTGGTCTATTTCCGGCTGCGGTTTGCCACGCTTGCCTTCTGGCTGATCTTCACCACGCTTTTGCTGCCGCTAGAGGTGCGCATCCTGCCCTCTTACGAGGTCGCCCAGAAGCTGGGCCTGCTGAACACCTATACCGGGCTTATCGTGCCGCTGATCGCCTCGGCCACGGCCACCTTCTTTTTCCGCCAGTACTTCCGCTCGGTTCCCGAAGAGCTGGTCGAGGCGGCACGCATCGACGGCGCCGGGCCGGTGAAATTCTTTGTCGATATTCTGGTGCCGCTGTCGCGGACGATGATCGCGGCGATGTTCATCATCATGTTCGTCTATGGCTGGAACCAGTATCTGTGGCCGACGATGATCACCACCGAGGAGGGGATGTATACGCTGGTGCGGGGCATCAAGCAGATCACCCAAGACCTCGAAGGCACCAATATCCCCGAATATGGCCGGGCCAACATGCTGGCCCTCATTGCGATCCTGCCGCCGGTGGCGGTCGTGATCTTTTTTCAGAGCTGGTTCGTCAAGGGCCTGACGGAATCGGACAAGTAAGGACAACACTATGGCTCAGGTATCCCTGAACGGCATTCGCAAGATCTATCCCAATGGGTTCGAGGCGGTGTCGCCCACAAGCTTTGACATCGAAGATGGTGAGTTTGTGGTGCTTGTCGGCCCCTCGGGCTGTGGCAAGTCCACGCTGCTGCGCATGATCGCAGGGCTCGAAGAGATCACCGAAGGCGATCTTTCGATCGGTGCGCGGCAGGTCAATAACGTCGACCCCGCCGACCGGGACATTGCGATGGTGTTCCAGAACTATGCGCTTTACCCGCATATGAGCGTGCGCCGGAACATCGGTTACGGGTTGAAGAACCGCAAGACCCCCGCCGATGTGATCGAGACCAAGGTGCAGGAGGCAGCCCGGATGCTGAACCTGACCGAGCATCTTGACCGTAAACCCTCGCAGCTTTCGGGCGGTCAGCGCCAGAGGGTCGCCATGGGCCGCGCGGTGGTGCGCGATCCGGCGCTGTTTCTGTTTGACGAGCCGCTGTCAAATCTGGACGCCAAGCTTCGCCATCAGATGCGCATCGAGATCAAGGCGCTTCAGCGGCGGCTGGGTGTGACTTCGATCTATGTCACTCATGATCAGGTCGAGGCGATGACCATGGCCGACCGGATCATCGTGCTCAATTCCGGGCGCATCGAACAGATCGGCACCCCGGCAGAAATCTATCACAATCCCGCCTCGACCTTTGTTGCCAGCTTCATGGGCGCCCCGCCGATGAACCTGATCGATGCGCGCCTTCAGGGCGGGAGGCTGATGATTGAGGGCGATACCGTGATCGGCGAGGCGCCGGGCGAGGGCGAGGTGACATTGGGCATCCGGCCCGAGGATGTGATGCTTGACCCCAAGGGCGATCTTGCCTTTCACGTCGAGATTGTCGAGGAGCTGGGCGCGCACCGCCTTCTGCATGGCACCCTGGGTGGTCAGACCTTCACGATACATGTGGGCAAGGATGTCACCGCCGAGCCGGGCGAGACCCGCGTTTCGGTCAAACCTCAGGCGCTGCGCCTCTTCGATAAAAGCAGCGGGAAGGCATTGTGATCACGGCCACCCTGCCAGAGCTTCCCGCCGTCACCCAAGAAGAGCGCGCGCGCATTCTGGCCGCGCCGCGCACCGCTGCGGCGCACCGCCAATTGCTGGCGGCGGTCCCTGCGATGAACGCGCTTCAGACCGGCGGCGCGGCGCGGGGCGAGCATCTGCCCGAAAGCTTCTCGGTCGCCGCATGGAACGTCGAGCGCTGCCTCTTTCCCGAGCAGACGGCGACCCATCTGGCGCCCGTCGCGCCCGATATCCTGCTATTGTCCGAGGTCGATCATGGCATGGCCCGCACCGCGCAGCGCCACACGACCAAGGCGGTCGCCGAGGCGCTGGGCATGACCTATGCCTTTGGGGTCGAGTTTTACGAGCTGGACCTTGGCGGGCCGACCGAACGCGGCTTTTGCCGCGATGAGTTCAATGCGCTTGGCTGGCACGGCAATGCGGTGCTGTCCTCGGTCCCATTCGAGCGGCTGGCGATGTTCCGGCTGGACCGGGACGGGCATTGGTTCGCGGCCGGCAAGGGCGCCGCAGACGCCGATCAGCCGCGCCTTGGCGGGCGCATGGCCATTGCCGCTGTGGTTCCCGCTGCGGGGGGGGCCGATTTGCGTCGTCTCGACCCATCTGGAAAGCAACGCGGATGCGCGTCACCGGCATCGGCAATTTGCCGAGCTTCTGGATGCGGTGGATGATTTCGCGCCGGGCATGCCGGTGCTGATCGGCGGCGATCTAAACACCGGCAACCATCTGCCGCCCGATTTCGACTGGCGCGAAGAGGGTCTGTTCGATCTGGCGCGCGGCAGGGGGTATTCCTGGGATTTCACCGCGCCGGGCACCACCACCCGGCCCAGCCTGATCACACCGCACCCCGACCGGGTGATGAAGCTCGACTGGCTCGCCGGGCGTGGATTGCGCTGTCTGGACCGGGGCATTCTGTCATCGCTTGGCGCTGATAAAAAGCCCCTGTCGGACCATGATTGCGTCTGGTGCGCAGCCGCGCTCGCGGGCGGGGGCGTCTGAGCCTGCTCAACCCGCCTTCGGCATCGGGCCGGCGCTGTTGCAGGTGTCGCGCGACAGGCTGGCCGCGATGCTTTTGAGCTGCGCGTTGAGCGGGGTGGTCCGGCGCCAGATCATGCCGATCGTTCTGGCAGGCCGGGGTTTGGGCAGGCGGGCCACGCTGACCCGGGCCGATTGCGTTTCCACCGGCACCGCCATCTGCGGGATCAGCGTTACGCCCACGCCCGTCGCCACCAGCTGCACCAGCGTCGAGAGCGAGCTTCCCTCCATCACATCGCGCGGCAGGGTCGTGGGCATGTTGCAGAACGACAGCGCCTGATCGCGAAAGCAATGACCCTCTTCAAGCAGCAGCAGCCGCATCTCGCGCAGTTTTTCGGCCGTCGGCACCGGCTTGTCCGCGTCCTGCCGGGGCCGGACCAGAACGAACTCTTCGTCGAAAAGCGGCTCTTCATGCAGCGAAGGCTCGGAAATCGGAAGGGCCACGATCGCGGCGTCAAGCCGGCCGCCCAACAGCTCATCCACCAGCTTCTGGGTCACCGCTTCGCGCGGCAGCACGTCCAGCCCGGGGTATTGCCGCGCCAGCCCGCGGATGAAACCGGGCAGGAAATAGGGCGCCACCGTCGGGATCACGCCAAAGCGAAGCCGCCCGATCAGCGGATCATGCGAGGCGCGCGCCAGATCGCCAAGCTCATCGACCGAGCGCAGGATGCTGCGCGCCCTGAGGGCAAACTCCTCGCCCAGACGCGTCAGCCGGATCAGTTTGCCGCCACGCTCGATCAGCGATGCGCCCAGCATTTCCTCAAGATCCTTCATCTGCACCGACAGCGCGGGCTGCGAGATAGCGCAATCTTCTGCCGCGCGCCCGAAATGGCCGTGACGGGCCAGCGCCTCGAAATATCGCAGGTGTTTCATGGTTATGCCGATCATAGGCATAGCTTATCACCGTCATTAGAAAATGCAAATTTATCTTATGCAATTCCGGGTGTATCCATCGCGCTGAGACGGGCGCATTTGCCGCTCTGCCGGTTTTGCCGCCAAACGGCTGGTAACCTGCCCGGCATCGCCCATATAGAAACTGAACGAAGTAATGATCGGAGATATCCCATGGATGATAACGAGATGACCGCAGCCGGCAAATGCCCGGTGATGCACGGAGCAGTGACAGCCGGCAGCGATCCTGTCGCCAAATGGTGGCCCAATGCGCTCAACCTCGACATCCTGCATCAGCACGATACCAAGACCGATCCGATGGGCGCCGATTTCAACTATCGCAAAGCGCTGTCCAAGCTGGATTTCGAAGCGCTGAAAGACGATGTGCGCGCCCTGATGACCGACAGTCAGGACTGGTGGCCGGCCGACTGGGGCCATTATGGCGGTCTGATGATCCGCATGGCCTGGCACTCGGCAGGGTCTTATCGTCTGGCCGATGGCCGTGGCGGCGGCGGTACCGGCAACCAGCGCTTTGCGCCGCTGAACTCATGGCCCGATAACGTCAGCCTTGATAAGGCGCGGCGCCTTTTGTGGCCGATCAAGAAGAAATACGGCAACAAGATCAGCTGGGCCGACCTGATAATCCTGGCCGGCAACATTGCCTATGAATCCATGGGTCTGAAGACCTTTGGTTTCGGCTTTGGCCGCGAGGATATCTGGCACCCCGAGATCGACACTTATTGGGGCGCCGAAAAGGAATGGCTGGCCCCCAGCGACGGGCGCTATGAAAGCGTCGATGATCCCTCGACCATGGAAAACCCGCTGGCCGCTGTTCAGATGGGTCTGATCTATGTGAACCCCGAGGGCGTGAACGGAAATCCCGACCCGCTGAAAACCGCCGCGCAGGTGCGCGAAACCTTTGCCCGGATGGCGATGGACGACGAGGAAACCGTCGCTCTGACCGCCGGGGGGCATACCGTGGGCAAGACCCATGGTAATGGCGATGCCGCTGCATTGGGCGCCGAGCCTGAGGCCGCAGATGTCGATCAGCAGGGTTTCGGCTGGGCCAACCCGACCATGAACGGCAAGGCCGCCAATGCGGTCACCTCGGGGATCGAGGGCGCCTGGACCGGGGAGCCGACCAAGTTCGACATGGGCTATTTTGACATGCTCTTCGGCCATGAGTGGGAGCTGCGCAAATCGCCCGCAGGTGCCAACCAGTGGGAGCCGGTGGAGATCAAGGAAGAGCACAAGCCGGTGGATGCCACCGACCCCTCGATCCGGCACAACCCGATCATGACCGACGCCGATATGGCGATGAAGATGGACCCGGTCTATAACCAGATCTGCCAGAAGTTCATGGCCGATCCCGAGTATTTCAAAGAGACATTCGCCCGCGCATGGTTCAAGCTGACCCACCGCGATATGGGCCCCAAGGCGCGCTATATCGGCCCTGATGTGCCGCAGGAAGATCTGATCTGGCAGGATCCGATCCCGGCGGGCAACAGCGGCTATGACGTGGCTGCCGTCAAACAGCGCATCGCGGACAGCGGCCTTGATCTGGCCGATATGGTCGCCACCGCATGGGACAGTGCCCGCACCTATCGCGGCTCGGACATGCGCGGCGGCGCCAATGGCGCGCGTATCCGTCTGGCCCCGCAGAAAGACTGGGAAGGGAACGAGCCTGCCCGCCTTGCCCGGGTACTGGATGTGCTGGAAGGGATCGCCGCCGATACCGGCGCAAGTGTTGCCGATGTGATCGTTCTGGCCGGTTCCTACGGGGTCGAGCAGGCCGCCAAAGCCGCCGGTTTCGATGTCTCGGTTCCCTTTGCGCCGGGCCGCGGCGATGCCACCGACGAGATGACCGACGCAGCCTCTTTCGATGTGCTTGAGCCTCTGGCAGACGGCTATCGCAACTGGCTGAAGAAAGACTATGTGGTCAGCCCCGAAGAGATGATGCTGGACCGGACCCAGCTGATGGGCCTGACCGCGGCCGAGATGACGGTACTGGTCGGCGGTATGCGCGCGATGGGCACCAACCACGGCGGCACAAAGCACGGCGTCTTCACCGACCGGGTCGGCGCGCTGACGACCGACTTTTTCGTCAATCTGACCGATATGGCCAACTCATGGCATCCGGTGGGCGGCGGCCTCTACGAGATCCGCGATCGCAAGTCGGGTGCGGTCAAATGGACCGCCACGCGTATGGATCTGGTCTTTGGCTCCAACGCGATCCTGCGCTCTTATGCCGAGGTCTATGCTCAGGACGACAATGCCGAGAAATTCGTCAAGGATTTCGTGGCGGCATGGGTCAAGGTCATGAATGCCGATCGCTTTGATCTGGCGGCGTAACTGAAACGGGCATCCCCGCAAGGCCGGCCTGTCCGGCGCGGGGATGCCCTTTATCGTATGGCTGGGACGCCCGGCCGGCGCAAGGGCCTCTAAGGCCCTGATCCTCAGGCGTCTGGCCGCCCGCCCTGAAGCACGGGTTTGCCCCAAAGATCGTATTCGCCCGCCTCATCGACCCTGACGGTGACGATATCACCGGGTTTCAGGGTCTGATGCCCCTCGTCGATAAAGAGGTTTCCGTCGATCTCGGGCGCGTCGCCCTTGGTGCGGCAGGTCGCGGCCTCTTCGTCGATCTCATCGACGATCACCTCCATCAGCGTGCCGACCCGCGCGGCCAGCTTCGCCTCTGAAATCGCCTGCGCGCGCTCCATGAACCGCTCCCAACGGTCCTGCTTGACCTCATCGGGCACATGGTCGGGCAGGGCGTTTGACCGCGCGCCGGCCACGTTTTCGTATTGAAAGCACCCCACACGGTCCAATTGCGCCTCATCCATCCAGTCCAGAAGGGTCTGAAACTCTTCCTCGGTCTCGCCGGGGTAGCCGACGATGAATGTCGAGCGCAGGGTGATATCGGGGCAGATGGCGCGCCATGCGGCGATCTCATCCAGCGTCTTTGCCCCGGCGGCGGGCCGCGCCATGCGGCGCAGAACATCGGGGTGGGCATGCTGAAAGGGGATGTCCAGATAGGGCAGGACGCGCCCCTCGGCCATCAGGGGGATCAGATCGCGCACATGCGGATAGGGATAGACGTAATGCAGCCGCACCCATGCCCCCAGATCGCCAAGGGCGCCCGCCAGATCAGTGATGTGGCTGCGAAGCTCGCCGCCCTTCCATGGGTGGCTGTCATAGCGCCGGTCAAGGCCGTAGGCCGAGGTATCCTGAGAGATCACCAAAAGTTCTTTCACCCCGGCCTCGACCAGACGCTCAGCCTCGCGCAGAACGGCGTGTACCGGCCGGCTGGCCAGTTTGCCGCGCATGTCGGGGATGATGCAGAACCTGCACTTGTGATTGCAGCCTTCCGAGATTTTCAGATAGCTGTAGTGGCGCGGCGTCAGGCGCACGCCTGAGGCGGGCAAAAGATCGACAAAGGGATCGGGGCTTGGCGGGACGGCCTTGTGCACCGCGTCCAGCACCTGTTCGTACTGATGCGGGCCGGTGACGGCCAGAACGCGCGGATGCACCCCGGTGATATACTCCGGCTCGGCGCCCAGACAGCCGGTGACGATGACCCGGCCGTTTTCGGCCAAAGCCTCGCCAATCGCGTCCAGGCTTTCGGCCTTGGCGCTGTCCAGAAAGCCGCAGGTATTGACGATCACGGCATCGGCGCCGGGATAATCGGGCGAGATGGCATAGCCTTCGGCGCGCAGCCGCGTCAGGATGCGTTCGCTATCGACCAGCGCCTTGGGGCAACCAAGCGAGACCATGCCGATCTTTGGCTGACCCTCGCGGGCGGGTTCACTGATGCGGGCCCGTGGGGCAAGATCGGGACGGAGTGAGGGGGGATTCTGGCTCATCGCGCCGCTATACAGTGGCCTGCGCCCAAGATCAAAGGCCCGCGCGCGGAACCTCTTGCAACGGGCTGCCCATGGCTTAGTGTTTTCAGTAAAGGTGGATAAGTTATGCGTTGGATACTGCGGGTTTTTCTTGGTCTGGTCGCGCTGGCGCTTATCGGTGCGCTGGTGCTTGTGATGCTGCCTTCGGAGCGTATCGCGGGGGTTCTTACCGACCGTTTTGAACAGGCCACGGGCCGGCGGATGACCATTTCGGGCGATATCAGCCCCTCTCTCTGGCCCAGCCTTGGCGCGCGTATCGGGCAGGTCACCATCGACAATGCCAAATGGACCGATGGCCAGCCGATGGTCACCGCTGAGAGTATCTCGGTCGGGGTCGATCTTGCCGCGCTTCTGGGCGGGCAGATCAAGCTGCGCGAGGTGACCATCCAAAGCCCGCGCATCCGGCTGGAAAGGGCGCGCAATGGTCAGGTCAACTGGGATTTTTCGCAAGGCGCGCAATCGGGCGGCGCTGGTGCGGGGGCGACGGGCGCCTTGGGCGTGCCGGCCTTTTCGCTGGACAGGGCGGCGATCCGCGACGCGCAGATCAGCTATTTCGACCGCGCGGCAGGCAGCGCATTGGTTCTGACCAAAACCGATATCGATCTCAGCCTGCCTGATTTCAACGGCCCGATGAAGATGACCATCAAGGGCCTGTTGAATGGTGAACCTCTGGATACCACCGTGCAGATCGAAAGCCTTGCCGCGCTTTTGGCAGGCAAGGGCAGGGTGATGGGCGGCAATATCGCAATCGGCGCCTCCAGCGCCAGTTTCGATGGCACCGTCGGTCTGCGTCCGGTGGGCGCCGATATGGTGATCGACGCCACGCTGAACGATCTGGCACAGCTTTTCCGCGCCATTGGTCAGGCCCCGCCGAAACTGCCCAAGGGCATGGGCGAGCGGATTTCGATCAAGGGCAAGGTCAGCTTTGCAGATGGCGACAAGATTTTCCTGCGCGACGGGGTGCTGAACCTTGATGGCAACGCGCTTTCGGGCAAGGCCGATGTGGTGATCGGCGCCAAGCCGCGTGTGACCGGCGCGTTTTCCGGCGGCGCGCTGAATTTCTCGCGCCTTCTGGCGGGCGGCGCTGCGGATAACCGCGGCTGGAGCGGCTGGCCGAAAGAGCGCATCGATGTCTCGGGCCTTGGCGCCATCGATGCCGGTATCACCCTTGCGGCGCGCTCGATTGATCTGGGCGCGCTGCGTCTGGACCGGACCAGCCTGCGGCTGACGCTCGACAACCGGCGCGCGGTGTTCCGGCTGGGCGATGTGCGCGCCTATGGCGGGCGCGCCACCGGGCAATTTGTCCTGAACGGGCGCGGCGGTTTGTCCGTCGGCTCGAATCTGACGCTGAGCGGGGTACAGATCCAGCCGCTGCTGAAGGATCTTACCGGATATGAGCGGCTTTTGGGACAGGCCAGCCTGACGCTGGATCTGCAAAGCTCGGGAAATTCGATCGACGGGATCATGAAGGGCCTTGGCGGCACGGCCTCTTTCGAGGTCGGCAAGGGCGAGTTGAAGGGGCTTGATATCGTCGGGATGATCCGCAACCTCGACCCCTCCTATGTCGGTGAGGGGCAGAAAACCATCTTTGATCAGATCACCGCGACCGCGCGGATAGATAAGGGGGTGCTGTCGAACAAGGATCTGTTCTTTTCCGCACCGCTGATGACCGCAGCGGGCCGCGGCACGGTGGATGTCGGCCAGCAGACCCTGAATTATACACTGACCCCTGCGACATTGCAGGGCGCCGATGGAACCGGCGGCGTCAAGGTGCCGCTGAATATCTCGGGCACATGGGCCAATCCCAAATTCGGGCTCGACCTCAAGGCGCTGGCCGATCAGAACCTTGAAAAAGAGCAGGCGGCGCTCAAGGCGCGGCTCGAGGCCGAGCGGGCCGCCGCCGAAGCCCGGCTGAAAGCGCAGGCCGAAAAGGCGCTGGGCACCAAGGCCAAGCCGGGCGAGAGCGCGCAGGATGTCCTGCGCCGCAAGCTTGAGGGCGAGGTGAAAAAGGGCCTCTTTGACCTTCTGGGCGGTGGCAGTGGCAGCGGCGGGGCGGGCGCGGGAAGCGGCGGTAACTGAGAGGGGCCGAAAGCGGCCCCCGGCGTCTGCTTGCCGGGCTCAGCGGCGCCGGTCGCGGCGCGAGGACATCGGCTGAAACGCGACGCCGACATGCGCCTCGCAATAGGGTTTGCCGGGCTGCGCCGACAGACCGCAGAACCAGAACTCTTCGGTTGCCGGATCGCCGATCGGCCATTTGCAGGTCCGCTCGGTCAGTTCCATCAGGCCGATCTTCTTGGCCTTCTTTTCCACTTCGCGGACATTGGCCAAAGCTTCGGGGCTGATCTCATTTGCCGAAGGCTGCGGCGGCAGCGGCTGACCGGCCGGGATGATCTGCTTGCGCGGCGGGATCGGCGCCTTGGACGGGGCCGCGGCGGCGGGCTCGGGCTTGGGCGCGGGGGCGGCTGCCTTGGGCGCCTCTTCCGGCTTTGCCTTGGCGGGCTTTTTCTCGGCCGCTTTGGCCGGCGCGGCGCCGGCGCGGTTTGACAGACCCAGACGATGCACCTTGCCGATTACAGCATTGCGGGTCACGCCGCCCAGTTCCTTGGCGATCTGGCTTGCGCTCTGGCCGTCGCTCCATAGCTTTTTCAACAGTTCGACGCGTTCATCCGTCCACGACATAGGCGTTCCTTCGGGTAAAAACGGGCTCTTTTTGCAGCCCGTCTTGAGAAATTCAACAGGACCCTATTCTAATCACCCAGACACGGGATACAAGCGGTGCCGGAAAACAAGGATCGTGAGCATGAAAAAATCGACGGAAATGGGCGAACGGCGCTTTGGCCGGGTGAACTGGCTGGGCCTCTATACGCTGGGCGAGCGTGAGTTCCGGCGCTTTTTTGCCATCTGGGTGCAGACCGTCGCGGCGCCGCTGGTGACCGCGGGTCTGTTCCTGCTGATTTTCACCATCGCGGTCGGGCCGTCGCGCGGGGATGTGATGGGGGTGCCCTTTCTGACCTTCCTTGCGCCGGGGCTTTTGATGATGACGGTGATCCAGAACGCCTTTGCCAATACCTCTTCGTCGATCATGGCCGCCAAGGTGCAGGGCAATATCATCGACACGCTGATGCCGCCCCTGTCGCCGCTCGAGATCGTGCTGGGCTATCTGATCGGCGGGATCGGGCGGGGGCTTTTGGTGGCGCTGGCGATGGTTGTGGCGATGTGGCTGGTTCTGGATATTCCGGTCAAACATCCGCTCTGGGCGCTGGCATTCATGATCCTTGGGTCGGTCTTCATGGGCGCGCTGGGGATCTTTGCGTCGATCTTTGCGCGCAAATTCGACCAGATGGCCGCGATCACCAATTTCCTGATCACGCCCTTGGCCTTTCTGTCAGGCACCTTCTATTCGGTCGAGGCCTTGCCGCCGGTTCTGCGCGATTTCAGCCATGCCAACCCGATCTTCTATCTGATCGACGGCGGACGTTATGGCATTCTGGGCGTGTCGGACACCGATCCGGTTTTCGGCCTTGTCTTTGTCAGCCTCGCCGCCGCGGCGATCATCGCGATCTGCTGGTGGTTTTTCCGCACCGGATACCGCCTGAAACCCTAACCTTCCCATAGCTGGAAATTAATTTCGCAACGGCACTTGCCTTCCAGTCACTGGAAGGCCTTATGTAGATCTCCGCATGACGCAATTACGTGATCGGAAGGTGTCGGATGACGCAGCAGGAAACGATTGTAGAAGGGGCCGCAGTGGCCTCTGAGCCCGAAACATTGTCTGTCAGGATCGAGGGGATGACCTGTGCCTCCTGCGTGGGGCGGGTCGAGCGGGCGCTTGGCGCGCTTGACGGTGTGGCCGGGGCCGAGGTCAATCTGGCCACTGAAACCGCGCGGATTCGGGGCACCGGCCTTGAGGCGGCGAAAATCGCCCAGCATCTGGACAAGACCGGCTATCCGGCCCGGACCGAGGCGCTGCGCCTCGATCTTGAGGGGATGACCTGCGCCTCCTGCGTGGGGCGGGTTGAAAAGGCGCTGAACGGGGTGCCGGGGGTTCTTGAAGCCTCGGTCAATCTGGCGACCGAAACGGCGCAGATAACCGTTCTGGCAGGCTCGGGCGCGGGCGAGGCGGCGGTCAAGGCCGCAACCGCCGCCGGTTATCCGGCGCGGATCCACGCCGAAGGCGCCCCCAGAACCGACAAGAAGGCAGATGAGATCGCTCAGCTTGGCCGAAGGGTTCTGACGGCGGCGGTTCTGGCCCTGCCGGTCATCGTTCTTGAGATGGGCGTGCATGTCTCGCAGGGCTTTACGGCCTGGGTCGAGAATGATCTGGGGCTGCAAAACAGCTGGTACATCCAGTTCGTGCTGACCACGATCGTTCTGCTCTGGCCGGGGCGCAAGTTCTACCTTCTGGGCTATCCTTCGCTTTTCAAAGGCTCGCCCGATATGAACGCGCTTGTGGCGCTGGGCACCTCGGCGGCATGGATATATTCGGTGGTGGCCACCTTTATGCCGGGGCTTTTGCCGGCTCAGGCTCTGGGCGTTTACTACGAAGCCGCCGCCGCCATTGTCGTGCTGATCCTTCTGGGCCGCTGGATGGAAGCCCGCGCCAAAGGGCGCACGGGTAGCGCCATTCGCAAGCTGATCGGCCTGCAGCCGCGCACCGCGCGGGTTCAGCGCGGTGATGAGGTGGTCGAGGTCGCGATTGAAGAGATCGTCGTGGGCGATATTCTGCACCTTCGTCCGGGCGAAAAGATCGCCGTCGATGGCGAGGTTGTCAGCGGCGAGACCTATGTCGATGAAAGCATGATCACGGGCGAGCCTGTGCCGGTCGAAAAGACCCAAGGCGCGGCGCTTGTCGGTGGCACGGTCAACGGCAATGGCGCGCTGACCTTCAAGGCCACCAAAGTGGGCAGCGACACGATGCTGGCCCAGATCATCAAGATGGTCGAAGAGGCACAGGGCGCGCGCCTGCCGATTCAGGATCTGGTCAACCGGATTACCTATTTCTTCGTGCCGGTGGTCATTGTCATTGCTATTCTGACAACTGCGGTCTGGCTGCTGATCGGGCCTGAACCCACGCTGTCGAATGCTCTTGTCGCGGCTGTGTCGGTTCTGATCATCGCCTGCCCCTGCGCGATGGGTCTGGCCACGCCGACCTCGATCATGGTGGGCACCGGGCGCGGCGCTGAAATGGGTGTGCTCTTTCGCAAGGGCGCGGCGCTTCAGACGCTGCACAAGGTGGGGATCGTCGCGGTCGACAAGACCGGCACGCTGACTCTGGGCCACCCTGATCTGACCGGGCTCGAAACCGCCGGCGGCTATGCGCGCGACATGGTGCTGCGTCTGGTCGCGGGGGTCGAACAGAACTCGGAACACCCCATCGCGCAGGCGCTTGTGAATGCGGCGCGTGCCGAAGGGCTCGATATTCCGCAACCCGAAAGCTTTGAGGCGCTGACCGGGCGCGGGGTCAAGGCGCGGATCGACGGGCATGACATTCTGGTCGGCTCGGACCGGCTGATGGCCGATCAGGGGATCGATCTTGGTGCGCTCAGCACCAAGGGCGCCCAGATGGGCGCGCGCGGCCAGACCCCGCTTTATGCCGCTATCGACGGCGCGGCGGCGGCGCTGATCGCGGTCACCGATCCGGTCAAACCCTCAACCCCCGAGGCGATCCGGGCGCTGCACCGGCTGGGCCTTGAGGTGGCGATGATCACCGGCGACAACGCTGGCACCGCACAGGCTGTGGCCGATGATCTGGGTATCGACCACGTGGTCGCTCAGGTTCTGCCTGACGGCAAGGTCGCCGCGATGAAGGAGCTGGCCGATGAGAGCGGTAAAAAGGTCGCCTTTGTCGGGGACGGCATCAACGATGCCCCCGCGCTGGCGGCGGCGGATGTGGGTATCGCTATCGGCACCGGGACCGATATCGCCATCGAAAGCGCCGATGTGGTGCTGATGTCGGGCGATCTGGGCGGGGTAGTTAACGCCTTTACCCTGTCCAAGCGCACGATGGTCAACATCTATCAGAACCTCTTTTGGGCCTTTGGCTATAACGTCCTGCTGATCCCGGTTGCCGCCGGTGTGCTCTATCCGGTGAACGGGATGCTTCTGTCGCCGGCGCTGGCGGCCGGTGCGATGGCCTTTTCCAGTGTCTTCGTTCTGACCAATGCCCTGCGCCTGCGCTTTGTTAAACCCAGCCATGTCGAACAGGCCCCACAGGCCCGCGATGCCGCACTGGCCGCGGCTCCGGCCCCTGCCGAATAGGAGAAGCAAGATGAATATCTCTGACGTTGCCGCCCGTTCGGGCATCCCGCCCAAGACGATCCGCTATTACGAGGATATCGGTCTGGTCAAACCGCCGCGCGACACCAACGGCTATCGTGTGTTCCGCGAGGCGGATATGCACAAACTGGCCTTCATGGGCCGGGCAAGGGCGCTGGGCTTTACCATCGAAAACTGCCGGAACCTTCTGGCGCTCTGGGAGGACAAGAACCGCGCCAGCGCCGATGTCCGCCATATCGCCGAAGACCATCTGGCCCAGATCGAGGCAAAGATTGCCGATCTCAACGCCATGCGCGAGACGCTCAAAACCCTTGTGACCTCCTGCTCGGGGGATGACAGACCCGATTGCCCGATCCTCAACGATCTGGCGAAACTGAGCAAAAAGTAAAAGCATAGCGGCGAGTTATTTTCATTGAATCCAAGGCCTTGAAATGGGCCTTGGATTTTTTGACTGCCCTCTTTTCCGTCTCGTCGCGCGGGGACAGACAAGTCTCCCTTCGCCGCCGCCGCCGCGCCGCTCAGCCCCCCCTTGCCGCGCTGCATCTGGACAGCGGCGCGGCGTTGCGCTATTGCCGCTTTCATGATCAGGATCCGTATCACCGGGGCGCTCCGACGCCGACGCTAAGACGTCTTCGTGCATCGCGCGCCTGCGCCCGCAGGCCTGCCTGACCATCCTTTCCCCACCCCGCCATTGACAGCCCATCGCCCGTAAGGCACCGATGAGCTTTCCAGACCCAAGGACCACGCCAATGATCCCCACGCTTTTGCCGACCTACAACCGGGCCCCGCTTACCTTTACCTCGGGCGAAGGCTCCTGGCTGACCGAAGCAGGCGGCACCCGATACCTTGATCTGGGCGCCGGGATTGCGGTCAATGCGCTGGGCCATGCCCATCCCGCGCTGGTTCAGGCGATCACCGATCAGGCGCAAAAGCTCTGGCATGTCTCCAACCTCTACCAGATCCCCGGGCAACAGGCGCTGGCCGACAAGCTGGTCGATCAGACCTTCGCCGATACGGTGTTTTTCACCAACTCGGGAACCGAGGCATGTGAGCTTGCGGTCAAGATGGCGCGCCGCCACTGGCACGCCAAGGGGATGGACGACAAGACCACCGTGATCGGCTTCGAAGGCTCCTTCCATGGCCGTTCCTCGGCGGGGATCGCGGCGGCGGGCGGGGCGAAACTGACCGAAGGCTTCGGCCCGCTCCTGCCCGGCTTTAAACATGTCCCCTTCGGCGATCACGAGGCGCTGAAAGCGGCGATCGACGACACGGTGGGGGCGATCATTATCGAACCGGTACAGGGCGAAGGCGGCATCCGCCCGGTGCCGGATCAGTGCCTCAAGGGCCTGCGCGATCTTTGCGACGAGCGGGACATCCTTTTGATCTTTGACGAAGTGCAATGCGGCATGGGCCGCACCGGGCGGCTCTTTGCTCATGAATGGTCGGGCATCTCGCCCGATATCATGATGGTTGCCAAAGGCATCGGCGGCGGCTTTCCCTTAGGCGCGGTTCTGGCCACCGAAGAGGCCGCCAGCGCCATGACCGCCGGCAGCCATGGCACCACCTATGGCGGCAACCCGCTGGCCATGGCCGTGGGCAACGCGGTGATGGATATCGTCGCCGCGCCAGAGTTCCTTGCCGAAGTGACGCGCAAATCCGGCCTTCTGCGTCAGAAACTCGAAGGGCTTGTCGCCATTCATCCCGATGTCTTTGAAAAGGTCCGGGGGTCAGGCCTGATGCTGGGGCTCAAATGCAAACTGCCCAACACCGACCTGATCGCCGCAGGCTACGCCGAACATGTCCTGACGGTCCCGGCGGCCGATAACGTCATCCGGCTCTTGCCGGCCCTGACCATCACCGAAGAGGATATCGATCAGGCCCTGACGCGCCTCGATGCTGCAGCGACCCGGCTCAAAACCCGCAGCCACGAGACGGCCAATGCGGGCTGACTACGATTTCCCCCGGCTTACCCGCGCCGACTTCCCCCGGCTCGCAGGCTGGCTCGCCTGCGATCATGTGGCCGAATGGTGGGGCGATCCGGCGACCGAACTTGCGCTCATCGATCAGGAAATCGACGAGGGGCTTGTTGATATGCGCCTTGTAGAGCTGCAGGGGCAGGCCTTCGCCTTCATTCAGGATTACGACATCGCCGATTTTCCCGCCCCGCATCTGGCCGATCAGCCGCCGCGCACCCGCGCCATCGACACATTTATCGGCGACACCGCCTATCTCGGAAAAGGCCACGCCCCCGGCTACCTGCGCCAACGCGCGCGGCGCCTGCTCGCCGCCCGCGCCGCGCAGGTCGTGGTCGACCCCGATCCCAAGAACACCCGCGCCATCGCCGCCTACCGCAAGGCGGGCTTTCGCGGCGAAACCCAGCGGGGTTGCGGCGATGGGCAACAGGCGCAGGTGATGACATTCACCCCTTCTTCTTTGCATAAATACTCCGGGGTCCGGGGCAGCGCCCCGGCTCCTGCACCAAAGGCATGACAAAACAATGAGAAATTTCCTCGACATCCATAAAACCGACCCCGCCGATCTGCGCGGCATGATCGATCAGGCCGCCGCAATGAAATCCGCGCGCCAGGGCCTGCCAAAGGGCACGCCCGACGCCCAACAGCCCCTGACAAACCATATGGTCGCGCTGATCTTTGAAAAGCCGTCGACCCGCACGCGCGTTTCCTTTGACGTGGGCGTGCGCCAGATGGGCGGCCAGACGATGGTGCTTTCGGGCGCCGACATGCAGCTGGGGCATGGCGAAACCATCGCCGATACCGCCCGCGTGCTCAGCCGCTATGTCGATCTGATCATGATCCGCACCTTCGATGAAACGACGCTGCTTGAGCTGGCCGAACATGCCTCGGTGCCGGTGATCAATGGCCTGACCGACCGCACTCACCCCTGCCAGATCATGGCCGATGTCCTGACTTATGAGGAACACCGCGGCCCGATTGCCGGCAAAAAGGTTGTGTGGACCGGCGATGGCAACAACGTCTGCGCCTCGTTTCTGCATGCCGCCGGCCAGTTCGGCTTTGACCTGACCTTCTCGGGGCCTGAGGTTCTGGACCCCGAGCCTGAGTTCGTGGAATTTGCCCGCTCCAAGGGCAGCACCGTCACGATTGAACGCGATGTGAACAAAGCGGTCGAAGGCGCCGATCTGGTTGTGGCCGATACATGGGTGTCGATGCATGACGCGCAATCCACGCGCGAGCGTCGCCACAACCTTCTGCGCCCCTATCAGGTGAACGATGCGCTGATGGCGCGCGCCAAACCCGATGCCCTCTTCATGCATTGCCTGCCCGCCCACCGCGAAGAAGAGGTCACCTCAAGCGTCATGGACGGCCCCCATTCGGTGATCTTCGACGAGGCTGAAAACCGCCTGCACGCGCAAAAGGCCGTGCTGCGCTGGTGCCTTGGGGTCTGAGATGACAGGGCAGGCGCCGTTGCGTCACGGATCCTGCCTCTGCGGCGCGGTCCGGTTCACGGTAAGCGGCGCATTGCCGGGGCCCGACGCCTGTCACTGCAGTATTTGCAGAAAGCATTCGGGTCATTTTTTCGTCTCGGCGGATGTGCCCAAGGATGCGCTGACAATCAGCGGCGCCGAGAATATTTCTTGGTATGCCTCCTCCGACCGGGTGCGTCGCGGGTTTTGCGCCACCTGCGGCTCGTCACTGTTCTTTGATCCGCCGCATCGCGACTGGATCGGCGTTGCCATGGGCGCATTCGACGGTCCGACCGAAACAAAAATCGCGCTGCATGTCTTTGTCGCTGACAAGGGCGGCTATTACGACATTGCCGACGGGCTTCCGCAAAACGCCTGATAGCGACCATTCCTGCCGTCACCGCCCTTCGCCCACTTAGGCAGCTGGCGCTGGCTCGTCCCAGTGATTATGCTCCAGCCAAAGCGACCTCAGGGCAGCGCTTTGCCCGGCAAACCGCTCGTCCTGAACCTGACATTCATAGATGCGATCGGTGCGGAAATGGCGAAACGACGCGCGCAATTCGCACCAGCCTGCGAGAATGACACACTCCAGATGATAGATCAGCGCGATGGGCCGGATCACCCGGACTGTCTCCTCATTGTTCCCATCGCGATAGGTTAACTTGAGTTTTTGCTCGCTCCGGATCGCCTCGCGCAATGTCGATACCGAAACACAGCCGTTCGCCGGATCGTCGGGGCGCGCGCCCCAGGGCACGACCTGAAGCCAGTCGGCAGATGCGTGTAGTGCATCTATTTTTTCATGCAGCCTTTGGGCGGCGCGTTGCAACGCGCTGTCGCCGGTGCGCGCTACCATCGCAAGGCCGACGCGCAACGCCTCAATCTCTTCAAGATCAAAGTTGAGCGGTGGCAGGTCATATCCTTTGCGCATCATATAGCCGATCCCGGCTTCCCCCTCGATCGGGGTTCGCATGGCCTGAAGCGCGGCGATATCGCGATAAATCGTGCGGGTCGAGACCTCAAGCGACTGTGCCAGACTATCGGCCGTAAGCGGGCGATCTGCGGCGCGCAATATCTGTATGATCTCAAACAGCCGGTTTGATCGACGCATGACTAGGCCCTCCTGACAGTGCTGACACTATACCACCCGCCACTGACACCTCCCTGTCAGCAGCGTGCTGCTTTGCTGCAAGGCAAGGAGGTCACAAATGCCCTACTATGATCATGCCACGCTGATGATATTCAAACTAGGCCCGTGGGAAGACAGCCACAGCTTGCGAAATTTCGAACGTGAAGCAGAATATCGCGCCCGGCTGACTATGCTCGCGCACGGGCGAAGGGGGCCAACACGGCTGATATCCCGTCTTCTGGGTGTGCTGGGGCTAAGAAAATAGGGCCATTACGGTCCGCCATTCGGTATTCAGAAATTTGGTGATATCAGCGGGGATTGCCTGCGCAGAGGTCATATTTGCCTTCCCGGGTCCATCCTCTAATCTGGCGCTGTCAGTCAGAAGGGGCAGGACCATGACCAAGGCGCGTATCGGGGTTTACGGGATGGGGACGATGGGGCGCGCGCTGGCGCTCAACATCGCCGAGAAAGGCTTCCCGGTGGCGGTCTCGAACCGCAGCACGGGTGACCTGCCGCAGGTGGTCGAGGCGGCGCAGGGGCTGGCGGGCGATCTGAGCGCGCATGAAAGCATCGCCGATTTTCTGGCGGCGCTGGAGCGTCCGCGCAGCATTCTCTTCATGATCCCATCGGGCGCGCCTCTCGATCAGATGCTGGCCGATATTCTGCCGCTTCTGGATAAGGGTGATCTGGTGATCGATGGTGGGAACGCGGATTTCAACGACACAAGGCGGCGCAGCGCCGAACTGACCGCGCAGGGGATCGATTTCATCGGTATGGGCGTTTCGGGCGGGGAAGAGGGCGCGCGGCACGGCCCTTCGATCATGGTTGGCGGGCGGGCCGAAACCTATGCGCGTATCCGCGATATCGTCGAGGCAATCGCCGCGCGCTATAAGGGCGATCCATGTGCCGCGCTTTTGGGTCC
This sequence comes from Paracoccaceae bacterium, assembly GCA_030148745.1. Classification (GTDB taxonomy): domain Bacteria; phylum Pseudomonadota; class Alphaproteobacteria; order Rhodobacterales; family Rhodobacteraceae; genus JASBSV01. Next base: position 898 of record JASBSV010000018.1, on the reverse strand, counting down.
CGACGGGGCGGGGCATTTCGTCAAGACCGTGCATAACGGTATCGAATACGCCGACATGCAGATGATCGCCGAGGTTTACGGGCTCTTGCGTGACGCCATGGGCTGGTCGCCGGATCGGGCGGCGGCGCTCTTTTCGCGCTGGAACGAGGGGCCTCTGCAATCCTATCTGATCGAGATCACCGGTAAGGTTCTGGCCGCCGCCGATCCCGAGACCGGCCAGCCGATGGTCGATGTGATCCTTGACCGGGCGGGGCAAAAGGGCACCGGGCGCTGGACGGTGATCGAGGCGCTGAAACTGGGCCAGTCGGCCTCGACCATCGAGGCGGCGGTGGCCGCACGGTCGTGGTCGTCGATGAAGGCGCTGCGGGTTCTGGGACAAGAGCAGCTGGCGCTGCCGTCCGGCCCGGCGATTGATCTGGACGACGCCGTGCTCGAGGCCGCGCTCACGGCGGCCAAGATCACCGCCTATGCGCAGGGGCTGAGCCTTTTGCAGGCCGCGTCCGAGGCGTTTGACTGGCAGATCGATCTGGCCCGCGTGGCCGAGATCTGGCGCGCGGGCTGTATCATCCGCTCGGCGATACTGGACGATATCGCAGGGGCGGTGCGCGATGGGTTGCCGCAGGGCAGCCTGATTTTGGCGCCGCGCTTTCGCGCGCCCGTGCTGGGCGGGCTGCCGGCGCTGCGGAAGGTGGTGGCACAGGCCAGTGCCGGGGGCGTCCCGGTGCCGGCGCTGTCGGGCGCGCTGTCCTATCTTGAAGTGATGCGCCGGGCCCGCGGCACCGCCAACCTGATACAGGCGCAGCGCGATTTTTTCGGCGCGCATGGGTTTGAACGAACCGACCGCGAGGGCCAGGGATTTCACGGCCCATGGGGGCAAGGCAGCGGGCAGGGGGGCTAG
>JASBSV010000017.1 GCA_030148745.1 Paracoccaceae bacterium | reverse complement strand
ATCAGCCCTGACGGGCCTTAAACCGGCGCTGAGTCTTGTTGATGACATAGACACGCCCTTTACGGCGCACCACGCGGCAATCGCGATGCCGGCTTTTCAGCGAGCGGAGCGAATTCCTGACCTTCATGGGTCTTCTCCTTATTCGCGGCGCGGCGGGCGCCTTGGTTAAATCTGTCGGCCACAAGGCCGGATGGTGGGCGATACTGGGATCGAACCAGTGACCCCTTCGATGTCAACGAAGTGCTCTACCGCTGAGCTAATCACCCTTTTGCCAAGCTTCTCTGCCTTTGCCCTGTTCCAAACGAACAAGACGCGGGCAAATCCGCGTCGGTCGGGCTCGTATAAAAGGGAATGCGCGGGGCTTCAAGACCTTTTGGCATGGTTGGAATTGTGGCTATATGACGCTTGGAAAGGGAAGATGAATGCCCAAAACACCATATCAGCTCGACTTGCCGGAAAAGCGCACCACCAGTGTGGTGTTTTCATCGCCACACAGCGGGCGTGAATATGGCTGGGCCTTCCTGCGAAATACGGTTCTGGACGAACGGGCGATTCGTTCGTCCGAGGATGCCTTTGTCGATTACCTGTTTGAAGATGCGCCGGATTTTGGCGCGCCGCTTTTGTCGGCGCTGACGCCGCGGGCCTATCTTGATCTGAACCGCGGCGCCGAGGAGCTGGACCCCGCGGTCGTTGAGGGGGTCAGAAAGATGGCTCATAACCCGCGCATCGCTTCGGGGCTGGGCGTCATTCCGCGGGTGGTGGCGAACGGGCGGGCGATCTATCGCGGCAAAATCTCGCTGGAAGCGGCCAGAGGGCGTATCGATCACCACTGGCGGCCTTACCACGATGCGTTGCAGCGCCTGCTGGACGAGAGCCTTGCCGAGTTTGGTGAGGCGATTCTGATCGATTGCCATTCCATGCCCCGTGAGGCGATGGATGCGCTGGCCAAATCGGGGGTGCCGCGCGCCGAGGTGGTGCTGGGCGATCGTTTCGGTGCGGCGGCGCATGGCGAGATCGTCGATCATGTCGAGGCGGCCTTTTCCGCGGTCGGGCTGAAGGTGGCACGCAACGCGCCTTTTGCCGGCGCATATATCACCCAGCATTATGGCCGGCCCTCGCGGCGCCAGCATGTTGTTCAGGTCGAGATCGACCGCTCACTCTATATGAATGAGGCGATGATCCGGCCCAATGGCAACTTTCAGAATTTCCGTGCCATGATGCGCCGGGTCGTGGATGACATCACCCGGGCCGGTAAACGGCGGGTTTCGCTGGCCGCCGAGTAACTGGCTCCCGAATAACCGGTACCGGCGGCGGCGCCTGCGCAGCGGCGGTTGGCAGCTAGCGCAGGGAGCGTCCCTTGACGATGGCATCCTTGCCGAATTTTTCGCGGATCCGGTCGCTGGCCCGCTCGGCCGCTATGCGCCGGGCGCTTTCGGGATCGAGAAGATCGCCGGACAGATCCGCCGCTTCGGCCGGGACGATGCCGGACAGGCCGACACCGATCAGGCGATAGGGGCCGTGCTGCGGGCCGAGATGATCGAAAAGTTCGCGCGCGGTTCGATAGATGCGGTCGGCGATCTGGGTCGGCTCATGCAGGCTTATCCGGCGGGTCAGGCTGCTGTGATCGGCGCGTTTGAGTTTCAGAGTGACCACCGCGCCAGCCCGCCCCGTGGCCTTGGCCCGGTCCGAGACCTTTTCCGACAGGCGCCAAATATGACCGTCCAGAACGTCGACCGAAGCGGTATCTTCGAAAAAGGTGGTTTCGTTCGAGATCGATTTAACCGGGGCGTTGCCGGCCACGCGCCGCCGGTCCTGACCGCGAGCGAGATGCCACAGCCGGTCGCCCATGGACCCAAATCGCGCACCCAGATCCTTGCGGTCCCAGCGCAGTAGATCGGCGAATGTGCGAATGCCCGCCTGTTCGAGGCTGGCCTGAGCGGCAGGGCCGATGCCCCAGATCAGGCGCACAGGTTTTTCGACCAGAAAAGCGGCGGTTTCGGCCCGGCCAATCACCGAAAATCCGCGCGGTTTGTCGAGGTCGGAGGCGACCTTGGCGAGAAATTTGTTATGCGACAGACCAATCGAGCCGGTGATCCCGATCTCGTCCGACATCCGTTTGACCAGCCGGGCCAGCGTCACCGCCGGCGGCGCACCATGGAGTTTTTCGGTTCCGGTGAGGTCAAGAAAGGCCTCATCCAGCGAGAGCGGCTCGATCGAGGGTGTCAGCTCTTCCATCAGGGCGCGGATCTGGCGGGAGACCTGAACATAGACGTCCATCCGGCCACGGATGACCACCGCGTCGGGGCAAAGTGCCAGCGCCCTGAACATGGGCATGGCCGAGCGCACGCCCCTGATCCGCGCTATATAACAGGCAGTGGAGACAACGCCCCGGCGCCCGCCGCCGATAATGACGGGTTTATCGCGAAGCTGGGGATTGTCGCGCTTTTCGACCGAGGCATAGAAGGCGTCGCAATCCATATGGGCGATGGTCAGCGTCTCAAGCTCGTCATGGGCGATGATCATCGGGCTGCTGCATTCGGGGCAGCGCGCAGCTGCGGAAAATCGGGCCAGACAGGATCGGCAAAGAGCGGGCATGGGGCTAGCCTATGGTGAAGGCGCGCCTGCTGCAATTGCGGGAGCCTCCGGCGGGAGTATTTTCAGCAAAGAAGAACGCAGGTAAAATTGCGGATGGCTGGCGTTGGGGGCGGCGCGCCTCAGCGTGCCGGTAGCGAGGCGAGGATATCGCTGGCTGCTTTTTGCGGGTCGGGCGCGTTCCAGACCGGGCGGCCGACGACGATATGGTCGGCGCCGCCGGCAATCGCTTCGGCCGGTGTCGTGACGCGTTTTTGATCGCCCAGCGGCGAGCCGGCGGGGCGTACGCCGGGCGTGACGATGAGTTTCCCCGCGGCGGCAGGCAGCGAGCGGATCAATGCGGCCTCCTGCGGTGAGGCGATCACCCCGTCGGCGCCGGCAGCAAAGGCATTTTCGGCGCGTTCCAGCACCAGATCCTGAACCTTGCCGGGTTTCATGAGGCCCGAGTCGAGGTCATCGCGGTTCAGCGAGGTGAGGATCGTCACCGCCAGGATCCGAAGATCCTTGCCGCCCTTGCCTTCCTGCGCGGCGCGCACGACATGCGGATCGCCGTGGACGGTCAGAAAGTCGAGATCGAATTGGGCAAGGCCGCGCACTGCCGCCTCGACCGTTGCGCTGATGTCGAACAGCTTCATATCCAGAAAGATGCGTTTGCCGTGTTCGGCCTTGAGCTCATTGGCCAGGGCCAGGCCGCCTCCGGTAAGCATCCCCAGGCCGATTTTGTAAAAGGATACCGCGTCGCCGAGTTTGTTAGCCAGTTCCAGCCCGGCCAGAGCATCGGCGACATCGAGTGCCACAATCAGGCGATCATCGGACATATGCGGGACCCTTCCTTGATTTGTCACGGCGGTCTAGCGGGCTACCGGTGCCAGATCAAGGCCGGGTTGTGGTGGAGGTGGGTCAGGCGGCCTGACTGTAATCCGTACCAGCGCCGCTGTCGGCTGCGGTGCCGCGCGCCGGCGTTTGGGATAAATGCCAGAGCCGCACCGCATCGGCCGCCAGCCGAAGCCGCAAATCGGCCAGCGTTTCGTCCTGTTTCGTGGCGACATTTGTAATCACCACCGCCTTTTCAAGGGGGGAACGCGCAGAGCGGCGCAGCAGAAGGCGCACCCGCCCTTCGATCAGGCCAAAATCGGGCAGGCGGTTCATTTCAAGAACGCCGACATCCATGATGGTAGTTTCAAAACTGCTCGTGTCAGACATTATACAGTCCTTTCGAGTTTCGATGCCTTTGTGATGTAGTAACGATCGGGACCATTGTTATGTTCCATTCGGGTGAAAAATCTTTTACCGCCAATTTTGGAGCGATTTCGGCGGATTTCCACTTGTCCGGGGCCGATTGATCCCCATTTAAGCCATATCCCAGAGGCCCGAACGGCATGTGCTGCAGATGCAGGTGGCCAAGGCGGGCGCTTGATAAAGGTAAAGGAGAATGCCCATGAACTTGGAGAAGTTCACGGAGCGGTCGCGCGGGTTCATACAAGCCGCTCAGACGATCGCAATGCGCGAGAGCCATCAGCGGCTTTCGCCGGAACATCTGCTTAAAGCATTGATGGATGATGATCAGGGCCTTGCGGCCAATCTGATCCGGCGTTCGGGCGGCTCGCCCGAGCGGGTGGTCGAGGCTGTCGACTTGGCGGTTTCGAAAATTCCCGTGGTTAGCGGCGATGCCGGACAGACCTATCTGGATGGTCAGACCGGCAAGGTTCTGGCCGAGGCGGAAAAGCTGGCCCAGAAGGCCGGTGACAGTTTCGTGCCGGTCGAACGGATTCTGATGGCGCTGGCTATGGTGAAATCCAAGGCCAAGGAGGCGCTGGATGCGGGGTCAGTCACCGCGCAGAACCTTAACAGTGCGATCAACGATATCCGCAAGGGGCGCACGGCCGACAGTGCCAGCGCCGAGGACAGCTATGATGCGCTCAAGAAATATGCCCGCGATCTGACGCAGGCGGCCGAGGACGGCAAGATCGATCCGATCATCGGGCGGGACGAGGAAATACGCCGCACGATGCAGGTGCTGAGCCGCCGGACCAAGAACAACCCGGTGCTGATCGGTGAGCCGGGCGTGGGTAAGACGGCGATTGCCGAAGGTCTTGCCCTGCGCATCATCAACGGTGATGTGCCCGAAAGCCTGCGCAACAAGAAGCTCTTGGCTCTGGACATGGGCGCGCTGATTGCCGGTGCCAAGTATCGGGGCGAGTTCGAAGAGCGGCTGAAAGCGGTTCTGAACGAGGTGACCGATGCCGCGGGTGAGATCATCCTGTTCATCGACGAGATGCACACGCTGGTTGGCGCGGGCAAGACGGATGGGGCGATGGATGCCGCCAACCTGATCAAACCTGCGCTTGCGCGCGGTGAATTGCACTGTGTCGGTGCCACCACTTTGGATGAATACCGCAAATACGTTGAAAAGGATGCGGCCCTTGCCCGCCGGTTCCAGCCCCTAGTGGTGGAAGAGCCGACGGTCGAAGATACCGTGAGCATCCTGCGCGGTATCAAGGAGAAATACGAGGTTCACCACGGGGTGCGCATCAGTGACGCCGCGCTGGTGGCTGCGGCCACGCTTTCGCATCGCTATATCACGGACCGGTTCCTGCCGGACAAGGCGATTGACCTTGTGGACGAGGCCGCCAGCCGTTTGCGGATGGAGGTCGACAGCAAGCCCGAGGCACTGGATGCGCTGGACCGCGATATCCTGCAAAAGCAGATCGAGGCCGAGGCGCTGAAGAAAGAAGACGACAAAGCCTCGAAAACCCGGCTTGAAAAGCTGGAAAAGGAGTTGAGCGATCTTCAGGAGCGTTCGGCCGAAATGACCGCGCAATGGCAGACCGCGCGGGACAAGCTTTCGGCCGCGCAGGATCTGAAAGAGCAGCTGGATCGCGCGCGGGCCGAATTGGACCATGCCAAGCGTGAGGGCAATCTGGCCAAGGCCGGAGAGCTGTCCTATGGCGTGATCCCCGAGCTTGAGCGCAAGCTTGCCGAGGCGGAAAACACCGAAGGCGACATGATGGTCGAAAAGGCCGTGCGGCCCGAACAGATCGCCAGTGTCGTCGAGCGCTGGACCGGTATCCCGACCTCGCGGATGCTTGAGGGCGAGCGTGAAAAGCTGTTGCGGATGGAGCAGGAGCTTGGCCGCCGGGTCATCGGACAGCGGAACGCCGTTACGGCGGTCTCTAATGCCGTGCGCCGCGCGCGCGCTGGGCTGAACGACGAGAACCGGCCGCTGGGTTCGTTCCTGTTTCTGGGTCCCACGGGCGTGGGCAAGACCGAACTGACCAAGGCAGTCGCCGAGTTTCTGTTTGACGATGACAACGCGATGGTGCGGATCGACATGAGCGAGTTCATGGAGAAACACGCTGTGGCGCGGCTGATCGGTGCGCCGCCGGGCTATGTCGGATATGACGAGGGCGGGGTTCTGACCGAAGCGGTTCGGCGCCGGCCCTATCAGGTTGTGCTGTTCGACGAGGTCGAAAAAGCGCACCCCGATGTCTTCAACGTGTTGTTGCAGGTCCTTGATGACGGCATCCTGACCGATGGTCAGGGGCGCACGGTCGATTTCAAGCAGACGCTGATCGTTCTGACCTCGAACCTTGGGGCTCAGGCGCTGAGCCGTCTGCCTGACGGGGCTGACGCCAGTGACGCAAAGCGTGACGTAATGGACGCCGTGCGGGCGCATTTCCGGCCCGAGTTCCTGAACCGTCTGGACGAGACGATCATCTTTGACCGTCTGGGTCGCGATGACATGGACGGCATTGTTGAGATCCAGCTGCGGCGCCTGTCACAGCGTCTGGCTCAGCGTGGTGTTACGCTGTCTCTGGATGAAAGCGCCAAGAGCTGGCTTGCCAACGAAGGCTATGACCCGGTTTTCGGGGCGCGGCCGCTCAAGCGGGTGATTCAGCGGGCATTGCAGGATCAGCTTGCCGAGATGCTTTTGGCTGGCGATGTGGTCGAAGGCGATGTCGTTCACGTCAGCGCCGGGCCGGATGGCCTTTTGGTTGGCGACCGGGTTTCGGCCTCGAACCGCTTTCCGCCCGAGGACGCGGTCGTGCACTGAACCTCAGACATGAGCGAAACCAAGACCCCGGCTCAGGCCGGGGTCTTTTTGTTCAGGGGGTTCCAGCCCAAGGTTACAGTCCTTGAACCTTTCGTGAGATAACTTGGTTTTTCTTCAAAACGCACTCTCTCTAAACAAAGATTGACCGTAACGAGTTGGAGGAAGAAATGGCCGGACGCTGGACAAATGATCTGTCGCCAA
>JASBSV010000136.1 GCA_030148745.1 Paracoccaceae bacterium | reverse complement strand
GGCCCAAGGGTATGAGACGAAAACCGCCAGTGCGATGACAAAACCAATCAAAATAAACTTGATGCTTCTACGATAAACTGAGACCCGCTTGAAGGAATAGGTGGGTATCTGGCTGATGAACAACAGACCGATCAGAACCATATAAGCCGCAATCAGGATACCCATCGAGCGCAGGCTTTCAAACCCCAAAAAGGACAGGAAAACCGGCAGAAGAACCAGCAAGGCGCCCGCCGGGGCAGGAACACCCACGAAAAAATCCGAACTGGGCTGGTTTTCGGATTTGTTGCTCACGTTGAAACGCGCCAGCCGCAGCGCACAGCAGATGGCAAAGAAAAGGACCGCGATCCAGCCGGGGTTGTTGATGTCCTTGAGCGCCCAGAAATAAAGCACAAGCGCCGGCGCCACGCCGAAGTTGGCGAAATCCGACAGGCTGTCCAACTCGGCGCCCAGCTTGCTCTGGGTTTTCATCAGCCGCGCCACGCGCCCGTCCAGACCGTCCAGAATGCAGGCCAGTACGATCAGCTGGGCGGCAAAGACGAAATTGCCCTCAAAGGCAAAGCGCACCGCCGACAGGCCGGCCACGATGCCGCCGATCGTGATCAGGTTCGGCAAAAGCGACCACAGCGGAAGCTTGCGATCCTTTTCCGGCTCGCCCTTTGTCACGCGATCACTCTTCATGGCCCATTCTGCGCGGCTCGTCCGATGTCAGGTCGGCCAGCACCGTCTCGCCCGCGACCATGGTCTGGCCCAGCGCCACCAGCGGGTTGACCCCATCGGGCAGATAAACGTCAAGGCGCGAGCCAAAGCGGATCAGGCCGAAACGTTCGCCCGTTCGCAGGCTCTGCCCCTTTTGCACAAAGCCGACGATGCGGCGCGCGACCAGCCCGGCGATCTGAACCACCACGATGCTGCGGCCATCGGCCATTTCGATGCACAGAGAGTTACGCTCATTATCGCTGCTGGCTTTGTCGAGCGAGGCGTTAAAGAACTTGCCCGGCCGGTACGCCATTGCCGTGATCGTTCCGGCCACCGGCGCGCGGTTCACATGGCAGTTGAAAACGCTCATGAAAACACTGACGCGCGTCAACGGCGCATCGCCGATGCCCAGCTCGGCCGGCGGCACCGCCTCTTCGATCAGCGACACAATCCCGTCGGCGGGGCTGACAATCAGCCCCTCGCGCTGCGGCACCGAACGTGGCGGGTCGCGGAAAAAATAATAGCACCAGATCGTCAGGCCGACACCGATCCAGCCCAGAACATCCGACAGAAGAAACAGCAGAACCGTCACCCCCGCAAAGATGGCAACGAACCTGCGCCCCTCCTTATGCATGGGCTTGATGAACGTGCTGAGCATGCTGACTGACATATCGGTTCCGGTCGTTGGTGTAACAGGGCGCATTGGATCTCTGGCCGCCTAGCTACGCAAATAACGGGCCGCGGGCAAGGTATTCGGCGCGCCGATCACCGCTGAGAAGCGGCAAGCGTATTAATTCGGCACACCCGCCCTTAAAGGCCCCGAAGGGCGCCAAAGCGCCGGCAGGGGAACCACTTCTTACAAAAATATAATATTTCAACCTCTTGCCTGCCCGCAGATGCAGATTTATTCACAATGACATCGGCAGCTGCACCTTGACGCACAGCGGTCCGGACTACATTTGAATATCGGGCCTTGCAGGGCCCGGCGCGAAGCAGGGGCGGATCAGGCGCCACGAAAAAGAAGGCGGGACAACCGGCCACGATATAGACAGAGCCAGCACCCGGAAAAGGGCGCCCTTTTGAACGAGGCCTTGGACATGAAACCAAGCGAAGAAGACGCGGGCAAGGACAGTGCCAAAACGCAAAAACCGCCCACCCGGCCCGCTGCCCATTACCGAAGCCTGTTCATTTCGGACCTGCATATGGGCGCAAGAAGCTGTCAGGTTGACAGAATTCTGGATTTCATAAAGCGCAACAATGCCGATACCATCTATCTGGTGGGCGATATTGTCGACACATGGACACCGATTGGCCGCAACTGGTCGCCCGCGCATGACGAGGTGCTTCATATCCTGCTGCGCCGCGCGCAGGAGGGCGCGCGTCTTGTCTATCTTCCGGGCAATCACGACGCGTTTTTCCGGTCCTATTTCGGCACCTATTTCGACTGCATCGAAATCGCCGATCATGTTTATCACGAGGCCGCCGACGGGCGCAGCTATCTGGTGCTTCACGGCGATGCCGCCGATGGGTTTTTCTGGCGCCGCCGGCTTCTGTCGCGCTTTGGCGGCTTTCTCGATCACATCATGCGCGGGCTCAGCGACGGGCTCAACGAAGTCCGGCGCACATTTGGCCTTGCCGAGACCAGCAAGATCGAGAACACGATCGCACGGTTTAACCGGATGCTTCGCTATGGCAACCGGTTCGAAAAACGGCTGGCGGCGCTGGCGCGCCAGCATGACCGCGATGGCGTGATCTGCGGGCATTTTCACAAAGCGGCGCTGCATTCGGACTGGGGCGTTGTCTATGCCAATTGCGGCGACTGGGTGGAAAGTTTTACCGCCATCGCCGAAACCATGGACGGCCAACTGCACCTTCTTAAACCTGTCAGCCTGACATCCAGCGAAACGCGCGCGCAACTGGCGCTGGAGTTCGAAGACGAACCGCGAACGGCAATCTGAGATGTCGGTGATCGCAGGCGTTGCCCTGGGTCTTTCAGCGGCCGCTCTGATCGTGCATCTGGTCAGTATCCTGCTGGTTCTGCCGCGCCTGCGGCCGCAGGCGCGGCCCGCCATCCCGCCATCCCCCGCGCCGCCGGTGACGATCCTGCGCCCGGTGCACGGGCTTGAGCATCAGCTGGAAGAGACGCTCGGCTCGGGGCTGCGGCTTGACTATCCCGATTACGAGACGCTGTTCTGCGCCGAGGATGAGGATGATCCGGCGGTGGCACTGGTCCGGGCGCTGATCGCGCGCCATCCCGGCGCCAAAGCGCAGCTTTTGATCGGGCGCGATCCGGTCAGCGGCAATCCCAAGCTGAACAACCTGATCAAGGGCTGGCGCGCGGCCAGCGGCGATTGGGTGGCGATGGCCGACAGCAATATCATCCTGCCGCCCGATTACCTGTCGCAGCTTCTGACGTGCTGGGACGGGCGCTGCGGGCTTGTCTCTTCGCCGCCAGCGGGCGTTGCGCCCGAGGGGTTTGGCGGAACTTTGGAATGCGCCTTTCTGAACGGCCATCAGGCGCGCTGGCAACTGGCCGCCGATCAGCTGGGCCTTGGCTATGCGCAGGGCAAGACCCTGTTCTGGAAGCGCGCCTTTCTGCAGCAGGCCGGCGGCCCCGAGGTTCTGGGCGCGCAGATGGCCGAGGATGTCGCATCGACCAAACTGGTGCGCGGCGCGGGCCTTTCCGTCCGGCTGGCGCGGCGCCCCTTTGCCCATCCGGTCGGCCACCGCGCCCTGAGCGGGGTCTGGCGCCGGCAGCTTCGCTGGGCGAAAATCCGCAAGCTGGGGTTTCGCCGCCTGTTTCTGGCCGAACTGCTGAGCGGCAGCGCCGCGCCGCTTCTGGCCCTTGGCGCCGGTCTGGCGCTGGCCGGGCTGCCCGCCGCAGCGGTTGCGGCGCTGATGGCGGCCTATGGCGCGCTCTGGTACGGGGCCGAATGGTATATGGCGCGCGTCGCCGGCTGGCCTGCGGCACCGGGCGATATCGCCGCCGGCCTGTTGCGCGACATGCTGATCCCGGTGATCTGGATCGCCGCATGGGGCAACGATAATATCGTCTGGCAGGGCAACCGGGTGACGGCGGGCGCCGCCGGCGCGGGTAACGAGTAAGCAGGCAAGCGGAGTTTTTGATGATCGGACCGGACGCAGCCTTGCAACTGATGCAGAGCTATGGGCTTTTGCTACTGGCCCCTGTTGCCATTCTGGAAGGGCCGATCGTGACGGTCATCGCCGGCTATCTGGCGCATCTGGGTGTGTTTTCCATCTACGCCGCCTTTGTCGTCGTAGTGCTGGCCGATCTTGTTGGGGATCTTATGCTCTATTGGCTGGGGCGAAGCGGCATCAACTGGCTTTCGCCGCGCTGGCGCGCGCGCCTTGGGCTTAGTGATGAGCGGCTGACCTCGCTCTGCGATCATTTCTCGCAACGCGGCGGGCGTACGCTGGTGGTGGCCAAGCTGACGCATTCTCTGGGTCTCGTGGCGCTGGTCGCGGCGGGGGTGTCGCGCATGGCTGTGCTGCCGTTTTTATGGTACAACCTATTGGCAACCCTGCCCAAAAGCCTGTTTTTCCTGATCGTCGGCTATACGCTGGGCTATGCCTACCGGCAGGTGAACGCCTATATCTTCTGGCTGTCTCTGGTTCCGCTGGCAATCGCCCTGATCTTTGGCATTCACTGGTACCTGCGCCGCAGGGTGAAAGAGTGACCGAAATGACCGCCGCCCCACCCAGCAACACAGCCAGTGACACGGCCAATGACACGGAGAGCGCCGGCGCCGCGCCGGGCGTGTCATGCCTGATCCCGATCTATAACGAGGCCGCGCGCCTGCCCGGCGTTCTGGCTGCCGTCGCCGGCCATCCGATGATCGACGAAGTTCTGGTGATCGACGACGGCTCGACCGATGACAGCGCTGCGGTCGCGGCGGGCAGTCCGGGTGTCACCCTGATCCGCCAGAGGCGCAACGGCGGCAAGACCCGGGCCCTGGCCAGCGGGATCGCGCAGGCGCGCCAGCCGCTGCTTTTATTGCTCGACGGTGATCTTCTGGGGCTATCGCCTGATGATCTGAGCCGCCTGATCGCGCCGGTACAAAGCGGCGCGGCGGATATCTCGATCAGTTTGCGGGGCAATGCGCCCCTTCTCTGGCGGCTGATCGGGCTCGATTATATCTCGGGCGAGCGGGTGTTGCCCCGCGCCCTTCTGCCCGAGCAGCCCGAGCAATTGACCCAATTGCCAAAATTCGGGTTCGAGGTGCATCTGAACGCCGCCTGCATCGAACGGGGCGCTCGAATTGCCGTCGTTCGCTGGCCCGGCGTCAAAAGCCCGCTGAAAAAACAGAAATACGGGCTTAAGGCCGGGCTGGGCGCGGATCTGGGGATGATGGCGGATATCTTCCGCACGGTTCCGCCGCTGGGGCTGATCCGGCAGATACTGGCAATGCGGCGGCTACGCATCAGCGGCTGAAGGCCCGCAGGGCCCGGCGCTCAGGGCGCGGGCGCCAGTGCCTCTTCCAGCCCCAGAATGCGCCGCGCCTGCTCCGGGCTGGCCACCGGGCGGCCGTATTTTTCGCACAGATCGGCGGCCCGGCGGATCAGCGCCGCGTTCGAGGGCGCCAGCGTCTTGCGGTCAAGGCGCACGTTATCCTCAAGCCCCGCGCGGGTGTGCCCGCCCGCCGCAATCGCCCATTCGTTGACCACGATCTGATTGGGGCCGATGCCCGCCGCACACCATGCCGCGCCGGGGGCACGGGCGCGCATTGTCTGAACGTAAAAGTCGAACACCGCCTTATCGGCGGGCATGGCGTTTTTGACCCCCATCACGAACTGAACATAAAGCCGGCCATAAAGCGCGCCCGCCTCATGCATCCTGATCGCCTGAAGGATATGCGACAGATCAAAGCCCTCGACCTCGGGCACGATCTGATATTTCACCATCTCCGAGGCCAGCCATGCCACCAGATCGGGCGGGTTTTCATAGACCCGCGTGGGAAAATTGTTCGAGCCCACCGAAAGAGAGGCCATATCGGGGCGCAAGGATAACATCCCGCCCCTTTCGCGCCCCGCACCCGAGCGCCCGCCGGTCGAGAACTGGACGATCACGCCGGGGCAGATCCGGTTCAGTTCCTGCTTGAGGCGGGCGAATTTCTCGGGATCGCTGCTGGGGGTTTCATCGTCGTTGCGCACATGGGCGTGGATGATCGAGGCGCCCGCCTCGACCGCGGCATGGCTGCTTTCGACCTGTTCGGTGATGCTGATCGGAACAGCGGGATTGTCGGATTTGCGCGGCACCGAGCCGGTGATCGCGCAGCACAGGATACAAGGGTTGCCAGAAAGGTCAGACATCGAAAAATACCGTTTCAAGATCACCCTGAAGGTGAATGTCAAAGCTATACCCCCCCGCCAGCGGCGTCGCGATCAGCGTGGGGATGCGCGATTTATGCTCGATCCGCTGAAGCAGGGGGTCGCGGGCGTTGGCCTCCGGCTCATCAGGGAAATAAAGCCGGGTGTGCAGGCCAAGGTTGATCCCGCGCGCCACGATCCAGAGCGCGATATGCGGCGCCTGCATCCGCCCGTCGGGCCATGGCACCGGCCCCGGTTTGACCGTCCGGAACTCATAGCGCCCGCTGCTGGCATCGGTGGGCTGGCGGCCCCAGCCGGTAAAATGCGGATCGGGTTTCGGCGCGCCATCGCCTGCGCCGCCGGGCGTTTTGAACAGACCTGCGGCATCGGCCTGCCAGATCTCGATCAGCGCATCGCGCAGCGGCGCGCCGGCGCCGTCATAGACATGGCCCGAGATCGTGATCCTTTCGCCCTTTGCCTCGCCGGTGATCATCCGCGCGCCGGGATCGGCGCCGCCATAAACCCCCTTGAGCCCGGCAAATGAGGGCACACAGCCGATATGCACATAAGGCCCCGCCGTCTGCGAGACGGTTTCCTTCAGCCGCGCCATCAGTTCCCCTCCGGCCGGTTTTCAAACGGGGTCGAGCGGCGCCCCCGCAGCACGATGTCGAAGCGGTAGGCCCGGGCATCGAAGGGGATGGTATTGTCCATGTCCAGCCGCGCCACCAGCTGATCGATCGCGCCGGGATCGCTGATCGTCTGAACGATCGGGCAGAGTGCAATATGCGGATCGCCCTCGAAATACATCTGGGTGATCAGCCGCTGGGCAAAGCCGTGGCCGAAGATGCTGAAATGGATATGGGCCGGGCGCCAGTCGTTTACGCCATTGGGCCATGGATAGGGCCCCGGCCTGATAGTGCGCAACCCATAGCCGCCATCGGCGCCGGTCAGCGTGCGCCCGCAGCCGCCAAAATTGGGATCGAGCGGGGCCAGATAGCCGTCGTTCTTGTGCCGGTAGCGCCCCCCCGCATTGGCCTGCCAGACTTCGATCAGCGCGCCGGGCACCGGGCGGGCGTCTTCGTCCAGAACCTTGCCGTGCACGATGATCCGTTCGCCCAGCGCGGTTTCGCCGGGGCGGGCGTAATTGACGATCAGATCATTGTCCTGCGGGCCGATCATCGCATGGCCGAAAACCGGGCCGGTCATCTCGCCCAGAGCGTTTTCAAAGGAGATCGGCGCCTTTTGCGGCGCGCGCAGGGTGCTGCTTTTGTAGCCCGGTGTCAGCGCCGCGGGGTGCCGGGCGAGATCACGGGGGTAAAAGGCGCTGCCGGGGCCGGCTGTCATGGCTGATCCTCCGCCCCGCTCTGATCCATCTGAGCAAAAGCGGATTTGGCCACGGCGATGGCCTTGTTGGCTGCAGGCACGCCGGCATAGATCGCGACATGCAGGATCATCTCGCGGATATCCTCACGGCTGGCGCCGGTGTTGGCGCTGGCGCGGATATGCATTGCGACCTCATCCCAATGGCCTTTGGCGCAGAGAATGGCCAGCGTCACGATCGAGCGCTCGCGCAGGCTCCAGTTGCCGCGCGACCAGACATGGCCCCATGCGGCCTCGGTAATAAGATCCTGAAACGGGGCGTCAAAGGACGTGGTTTGCGCAGCGGCGCGATCAACATGCGCCTTGCCCAGAACGGTGCTGCGGGTTTTCATGCCCTGCTCATATCGGTCAGATCGGCTCATCTGCTATTCCGGCTTTCACAACAAAGGGGCGGCGGCGGCAGTTTATGCGCCACCGGCGGGCTTGTCATCACCCCCCGGAGGCACCCGGCCACGCAGGCGGCGCGCGGCGTTGGCGGGGCGGATGAGTATTTTTGCAAAGAAGAAGCATCATTGACCGGGCGCGCCGCGAAACCCCGTGGCCACGACGAATTTTTCCGAGCTGTCGGCGCGGCTGGCGCCGGGTTTGAAATTGGCAACCCGGGTGAAGCGCTGTTTGAGGAGTTTCTGCAATTCACCCTCGGCCCCGCCGGCCAGAACCTTGGCGACGAAAGTGCCGCCCTCGGCCAAAACGTCGAAGGCGAACCATGCGGCCGCTTCGCACAGCGCGATGATGCGCAGATGGTCGGTCTGTTTGTGCCCCGAGGAGGCGGCGGCCATATCGGACATCACCACATCGGCCTGACCGCCGAGCCAGGATTTGACCTTGTCGTCGGCGCCGTCATCGAGAAAGTCGAGCTGGTGGATTTCGGCCCCGGCGATCGGTTCGACCTCCTGCAGGTCGATGCCGATCAGCCGGCCGCGGGGTTTGGCGGGTTTTTCGCCCAGCGCGTTGATCCGGGGGACCGTGACCTGACACCAGCCGCCCGGGGCGCAGCCCAGATCGACCACCCGCGCGCCGGGTGTGAGGAAGTGGTATTTGTCGTCGATCTCCATGATCTTGAAGGCCGCGCGGCCACGGAAGCCTTCTTTGCGGGCGCGCTGAACATAAGGGTCGTTGAGTTGCCGCTCAAGCCAGCGGGTCGAGGACAACCGGCGCCCGCGGGCGGTCTTGACCTTGACTTTGAGATCGCGCTGGCCGCGCCCGCTGGTGTTTTTTGTCATCGCCTTTGCCTGTCTTTTGCCGCCCGGCCCGCGCCCGGGGCTGTGGGGCCTTTGTGCCAGAGTTGCCGCCGGTCAGAAAGGGCCGTCTTCGAGCACCCCATCGGCGGCCATCTGTGCGTAAAGCAGCCCCTCGCGCAGGCCGCGGTCGGCAACCGAGAGCTGATCGGTGGGCCAGGAGCGCAGCAGCGCCTGCAGGATCGCCGCCCCCGACATGATCAGCGCGTGGCGGTCGCGGCCGATGCGCGGGTCGCTGCGTCGCCCGGCCGGGCCCATCGCAAGATAGCTGCGGATAACCTTGTCGATCTGGTCCGAGCTCATCCTGAGGCCATCGACCTTGTTGCGGTCATAGCGTCTGAGCCCCAGATGCGAGGCCGCGACGGTGGTGACCGTGCCGCTGGTGCCGATGATCTGAAACCCCTCGCGGATCTGTTCGGAGGCATAGGGTTTGAAACCGATCAGGTTCTCTTCGAAGAACCAGCTCATCAGCGCGAATCTGGCGGCGTCGTCTTCGACATCGTTGAACTGCTCGCGCAGCGTGGCCACGCCCAGCGGCACCGAGATCCAATCGACAACCCGGGCGCTGGGAAAGGGAGAGCTTTGCGGGCCGAAGCCGCGGCGCAGCCGCATGATCGCGCGCGATCTGTCGCGCGGATCAAGGCCCGAGATGTCGATCCACACCAGTTCGGTCGATCCGCCGCCGATATCGACGACCAGAAGCTGATCGGTGCGCATCGAGACCAGCGGCGCGCAGGAGATCACCGCCAGCCGCGCCTCTTCCTCGGTCTCAATAACCTCGAGCGCAAGCCCGGTTTCGCGTTTGACATGGGCGATGAAGTGATCTGCGTTTGTCGCGCGGCGGCAGGCCTCGGTCGCGACAAGGCGCATCGAGGTGACCTTGTGCTTTTCCAGCTTCTTGCGGCAGATGCGCAAAGCCTGAACCGTACGCGCCATCGACGCGCGGCTTAGCCTTCCGGTTGCTTCCAGCCCCGCGCCAAGCTGCACGGATTTGGAAAAACTATCGACCACATGGAACTGATTGCCCTTTGGCTGGGCAATCAGCATGCGGCATGAATTTGTTCCCAGATCCAAAGCGGCATAAAGCCGGGACGGATCGGGAGCTTCGGGTGCGAGGGTCTCGACCGCTTTGGGGAACGCGCCCGCACCTTCGGGACGCTTGGGCGTCATGTTACGCCCTCCATTTCGTGTTGCCGTCACTTTAGACGCGGCGGTGGTTTCAGGGCAAGGGGATGTAACGAGTTTGTGGCATTATTCGCCCCTGCCCGCCCGGCCCGCGCCGCACCGCCCGAAAACCCGGCAGGGCGCGCCGGGCGATGCCCATGGGTTGAGCATGATCAATGATCATTATGAAGCAAATCCCCGGTGACGTCGGAAGCGAGACGCCTTATGTCGAAAACCGACGCCGTACCGGGACCTACGGCGCGTAAAAGCGGGCGAAACGGAGTGGGAATCAACAATGCCTGACGTCACCATCGTATTCTGGCGCGATATTCCGGCGCAGGTCATAGTGGGCAAGGGCCGGCGCGGCGCGAAGGTTCAATTACCCGAGCGTTTCGAACAGGCCATTGACCGGGCCGCGATGAAGGTTGGCGCGCGCGATGCCGATGCCTATCTGGCAGAGTGGCGCAAGGCCGCCCCCTATCCGGTGGAAGGTGAGGCCGAAGATGTGGCTGCCTCTGAGGCGGCAAGACTAGACGCGGAATATGATAACGAGCGCATCAGGGCGCTGATTGCAAATGAAGGATGGGCGTGAGCCAATCTGGTATATGGGAGGCCGCGATGGCACTTCTGAACTTTCGTCAGCGGGAAAAGACCACACAGAGCCCGGCCAATGGGGCGCTTGAGGCGTTTCTGAAAGGCTATTCGATCGAGGTGATGCCGCGCACCGCCGAGAAGATCGAGGATTTCCGGCAGCTTCTGGCGCCCGGCACGCGCGTCTATATCGCCCATATCGAAGGCACGCCGATCGAAGACATGGTGGCCACGGCGAAACGCGTGGCGGCCGAAGGTTTCCCGGTGATGCCGCATTTTCCGGCCCGGATCATCAAGGATCGCGCCACACTGGCCGACTGGATCGCGCGCTATCAGGGCGAAGCTGGCGTTGATCAGGCGCTTTTGCTGGCGGGCGGCGTGGCAAAGCCGCTGGGCGAGTTTCATTCGTCCATGCAGTTGATGGAAACAGAGCTGTTCGACAAGGCCGGCTTCAGGAGGCTGCATGTGGCGGGCCACCCCGAAGGCAACCGCGATATCGACCCCCGCGGCGGCGACGCCGAGGTGATGGCAGCGCTGCGCTGGAAACAGCAGTTTTCCGAGCGCACGGATGCACAGATGGCCTTGGCCACGCAGTTCTGTTTTGAGGCAAAGCCGGTGATCGACTGGGTTAACCGACTGAACGCCGAAGGGATCACCCTGCCCGTTCACATCGGCATCGCGGGGCCTGCGAAGCTTCAGACGCTGATCAAATTCGCGATTGCTTGCGGTGTTGGTCCTTCGCTGAAGGTCTTGCAAAAGCGCGCCCGCGATGTCACCAAACTGTTGCTGCCGTTCGAACCGACCGAAATTCTGTCGGAACTTGCCGCGCATAAGGCCGCCAATCCCGATTTCGGGATCGAAAGCGTGCATTTCTTCCCGCTGGGGGGGATCAAGACCAACGCAAATTGGGCAATCGAAAACGGCGGCGCCTCTGGCACGCCCGTGTCGCCCGCATAAGGAACGGATATGACCCGCACCATTGTTGAATCAAAGTCCAAGACCGTTGTGATCGGTTTTGATGAGCCGTTCTGCGTTATCGGTGAGCGTATCAACCCCACGGGGCGCAAGAAACTTGCGGCCGAGCTTGAGGCCGGCGATTTTTCGACCGTTGAGCGCGACGCGATTGAGCAGGTGGCCTGCGGAGCGACGATGCTTGACGTCAACTCGGGCGCGGTTTTCACCAATAAGATGGCCGAAGATCCGCGTTATGCCGACAACAACTTTGTCGAGCCGATGCTGATGCCCGAGATGATTTCGCGGATCCAGAAAATCGTGGATGTGCCGCTGTGCATCGACAGTTCGGTTCCCGGGGCGCTGGAAAACGGTCTGGAGATGGCCGAGGGCCGCCCCCTCCTGAACTCGGTCACCGGCGAGGAAGAGCGGCTGGAGCTGGTTCTGCCGCTGGTCAAAAAATACAATGTTCCGGTGGTGGCGATCTCGAACGACGACACCGGCATTTCCGAAGACCCCGACGTGCGCTTTGCCGTGGCCAAGAAGATCGTCGAGCGGGCCGCCGATTTCGGCATCCCCGCCCATGACATCGTGGTCGATCCGCTGGTCATGCCGGTGGGGGCCATGGCCTCGGCCGGTCAGCAGGTCTTTACCCTTGTGCGCCGCCTGCGCGACGAATTGGGCGTGAACACCACTTGCGGGGCCTCGAACATCTCGTTCGGCCTGCCCAACCGGCATGGGATCAACGCGGCGTTTTTGCCGATGGCAATCGGCGCGGGCATGACCAGCGCGATCATGAACCCCGTGCGCCCGGTTGAGATGGAGGCGATCCATGCCGCCAACTTCCTGATGAACCACGACCCCAACGGCGGCAAATGGATTCAGTTCAGCCGGGTTCTGGAAGCGGTCCGGGAAGGCGCGGATTTTGCCGAAGCCAGCACCGCATCACAGGCCGGAGCTTCGGGCCGCGGCGGGCGCCGGCGCCGGCGCGCCTGACCTCCCTGTTCAAAAGAAAACCGGCGGCTTCCCCTGAGGGCGGCCGCCGGTTTTGTCACGGCTTGCCGTGACGGCTTATTTCATCATCTGGATCGCATCGGTGGTATAGATGTAATCCCCGGCCAGTGAATGGCAGGCGATACAGCCCTTGTCGGCTCCTTTGGCAACACGTCCCGCAAGGCGCATGCCCTTGGGGTTTTTATCCAGCGTCCCGTCGGGCAGGTATTTCACCCAGAACCAGTTCTGATTATCGGCATCATAGCCATCCTCGCGGCGGAACATGACGGTGATAGAGCCCAGATGCTTGCCCGGATCGCTGAGCACCGTATCGGCCGACACGCCCGCCGGACCAAAGTTGCGCTTGACCACCAGATCGCCGGTATGCCCCTTAATCGTGGCCGTGGTGTAGAAGGTTTCAAGCATCATCCCGTGCGGTTCACTACCCTGATAGGGCAAAGCGCGGATCATGCCATCGCCGACCAGCTTGGATTGCTCCATCACATTCCACAACAAAGCGGCATAAGCTGCGTCACCGTCGGTTCCGAAAGGGGCGTTTTGTGCCATGGCACCGGTCACCCCGATTGCGGCGGCGGCCACGCCGCCCAATAGGTAATTTTTCACTGTGTAATTCCTTTTCCCAAGACGTTGTATTCCCTAGTATGCAAATCTCTAGCGCGAAAACGCGCGACCTTGCGTTCAACAGAATTGACAAATGCGTCACCGAAACGTGTGTTGTTTCGGCCCGCCCTGGCGCCTTTGATCGGCTCATATCCCAGCGAAAGGCGCAGCATGATACAGATTTTCAGCCCCCGCGCGGCCCTTGCGGCGGCGCTAATTTTCGGCGCTGGCGGCGGGGCGGTACATGCCGGGCAAACTCATGGCGTCTGTGTCGAGAACCGGACCGGCCAGAGGATGTATTTCGCCGCCCAGAGCGAGACCGGCCCGCGCAGAACCGGCTGGCTGAGCCATGGCCAGCGCCTGTGCAGCCCGGCAGACCGCGCGCAGGGCGGTGTCGTTTCGGTCTTTACCGATCCCGGCGCGCTGGAGGGATGCTCGCGGCTCAGCGGTGTCGACCAGACCCAGACGATATTGCAATATGCCAATGTCGACCGATGTCTCTGGGCCGAGCCGGGCTAGAGCATTTCGCTTTGAGCCGGTGCCCGGTCCTGCCAATGCGGAGGCTTTGATGCCCGACGACCCAATTCCGGCCCCATCGCTGCGCCACTCGATTGGCCGCCTTGCGCTGACGCTTGGCGTCGTGCTGGCGGTGGTTCTGGCGGGGCAATGGCTGATGAAATGGGCGTGGCGGCGGGGGCCGACAGTCAGGCTATGGGCTTGCTTTTGCTGGCTTTGCTGCTGTCCTATGCGCTTTTTATCGCGGTGCCCTTCATGCCCGGCATCGAGATCGGCATCACCCTGATCGTGCTGCACGGATATCCCATCGTGCCCTTTGTCTATCTGGCGACGGTTGCAGGTCTGACGCTGGCCTTTGTAACGGGCCGGTTCCTGCCCTATCGCTGGCTGCACCGGCTGTTTGCCGACCTGAGGCTGCGGCGGGCCTGCCGGATCCTGACGCGGATCGAAAAAATGACGCGCGAGCAAAAGCTGGAGGTTTTGCGCGAGCGTCTGCCGGGGCCACTGGGCCGCTATCTGGTGCGCTATCGATATCTCATGCTGGCGCTTTTGCTGAACCTTCCGGGCAACACCGTAATCGGCGGCGGCGGCGGCATCGCGATGATTGCCGGGCTTAGCCGGGTCTATCGCGGCTGGGTCACACTTTTGACCATCATGCTGGCGGTGGCGCCTGTTCCGCTGGCGGTCTGGGTGCTGGGCATCGATATTCTGGGGCCGCGCTGACGTTCGCGACCCGCAAATGTCGCAGCGGCACTTTCCCCCGCCGCCTATCCGACCTAAACCCGTGACAAGCGGTAATGAGGCCCGGAATGAGCGACGACAATCCACTTGTGATCTTTACCCCTTCGGGAAAACGCGGACGGTTTGCCAAGGGCACGCCGATCCTGACCGCAGCGCGGCAATTGGGCGTTGATCTTGATTCGGTTTGCGGCGGGCGCGGGATCTGTTCGAAATGTCAGGTCGCGCCGGCCTATGGCGCCTTTCCCAAACATGGGGTCACCGTCGCAGCGGACGCCCTGTCGGAATGGAACGCGGTCGAAGAGCGTTATGACCAGAAGCGCGGCTTGCCCAAGGGGCGCCGGCTTGGCTGTCAGGCGACGGTTCAGGGCGATGTGGTGATCGATGTGCCGCCCGAAAGTCAGGTTCACCGGCAGGTGGTGCGCAAACGTGCCGAGGTGCGCGATATCACCATGAACCCCTCGGTCCGGCTGTTTTATGTCGAGGTGGAAGAGCCTGACATGCATGAGCCTTCGGGCGATCTTGAGCGGCTGCGCAAGGCGCTGGACGAGCAGTGGCAGCTTGCCGATGTGCATGCCGATCTGAGCATCCTTCAGAGCCTGCAGCCGGCCCTGCGAAAGGGGGAATGGAAGGTCACCTGCGCGGTGCATCTGGGCGATGGTGAAAACCCGCCAAGGGTGATGCATATCTGGCCCGGATTTTACGAAGGGTCGGTCTTTGGTCTGGCGGTCGATCTGGGATCGACCACAATCGCGGCGCATCTGTGCGATCTGCAAAGCGGCGCGGTTGTTGCCTCATCAGGGGTGATGAACCCGCAGATCCGCTTTGGCGAGGATCTGATGAGCCGGGTCAGCTATTCGATGATGAACCCCGGCGGCGCGGATGAGATGACCCGCGCGGTGCGCGAGGGGATGAACGGGCTGTTCGATCAGGTCGCCGCCGAGGCGGAGATCGACAAGGGGCTGATCATGGATGCGGTCTTTGTCTGCAACCCGGTGATGCACCATCTTTTTCTGGGCATCGATCCTTTCGAACTGGGTCAGGCGCCCTTTGCGCTGGCCACCTCCAGCGCCCTGCGCCTGCGCGCCAGCGAACTGGATCTGGCGCTGCACCCGGCCGCGCGGGTCTATATCCTGCCCTGTATCGCGGGGCATGTGGGGGCCGATGCGGCCGCCGTGGCCCTGTCCGAAGCGCCGGATAAATCCGAAGATCTGGTGCTGGTCGTGGATGTGGGCACCAATGCCGAAATTTTGCTGGGCAACCGCGAGAAGGTTCTGGCCTGCTCCTCGCCCACGGGACCTGCCTTTGAGGGCGCGCAGATCAGTTCAGGCCAGCGCGCCGCGCCCGGCGCGATCGAGCGGGTTGAGATTGACCCCGCAACCAAAGAGCCGCGTTTCAAGGTGATCGGCAGCGATCTGTGGTCGGACGAGGCCGGGTTTGACGAAGCAATTGCCGGCACCGGCATCACCGGGATCTGCGGATCGGGCATTATCGAGATGGTGGCCGAGATGCGGCTGGCCGGCATCGTCGATGGCCCCGGCCTGATCGGCTCACCCCAGCAGACCGGCACCGCACGTTGCGAGCTGGACGGGCGGACCTATTCCTATCTGGTGCATGACGGCACCGCCGAGGGGGGACCGCGCATCACCGTCACCAACCGCGACATCCGCGAGATCCAGATGGCCAAGGCCGCACTTTATTCCGGCGCGCGTCTGTTGATGGATAAATTCGGCGTCGACCGCGTGGACCGCGTGGTGCTGGCGGGCGCCTTTGGCGCGCATATCAGCCCCAAACACGCGATGGTTCTGGGCATGATCCCCGATGCGCCGCTGGAGAAGGTGACAAGCGCGGGAAATGCGGCGGGCACCGGCGCGCGCATTGCGCTTTTGAACCGCGCGGCACGCGGCGAAATCGAAGAGACGGTGCGGCGCATCCACAAGGTTGAGACCGCGATCGAGCCGCGCTTTCAGGAGCATTTCGTCAACGCCTCGAACATTCCCAACGCGGTTGAGCCCTTTACGACCCTCAATTCGATCGTCACCCTGCCGGATGTGAATTTCAATGCAGGCGACGGCAGCGAAGGTGGCGGCGGGCGGCGGCGAGGCCGGCGGCGCGGATGAAGGGCGTGTTGGAGGTTCAATGCCTTCGGCGAGGATATTTTTGCCAAATGGAAGCGCAGCAGAGGGCCAAGGGCGCGTTTGACGATTGACGCGGGGCTTGCGGAAGGATAGCTCTCTGCGCGGATCGGCGGGTGTAGCTCAATGGTAGAGCAGCAGCTTCCCAAGCTTAGCAATACACTACCGGCTTCTTGCAATACCTCCCAAAGCGGTTGATTTTGTTGCACAAATGTCCGCAACGTCGTCCCGACGTGTTATACCGCGTTGCAATGCGCTGCCTACAAATTCACTGCAAAATGGGACGACGAAGATGCCAACCGAACGCTTGAAGCTCACTGACGCCGCCTGCAAAAACGCCCCTCCGAACGCGAAACTTTGGGACACCGAGATCAAGGGTTTCGGCCTGTTCACGGGCAAGGCGAAGAAGACCTTTTACTACCAGAAGGACGTGCACGGAAAAACGACGCGCACGAAGCTGGGCACCTACCCTGAAACGCGCCTTGCGGACGCCCGCACGGAAGCCGCGAACCTCGCGCTTGAATACGCATCGGGCGCGGTTGCAAAGCGCCAGCGTGCGAGCCGCATACCGACGCTTGAACAGGCGACGGCCACCTACCTCGCTCGCCCTAAGCTACGCTCGGAACATAACAAGAACCAAGTGCGCAGTCAGATTCACAACCACCTGACGGCGTGGCTAACGAAGCCCCTCGACGAGATTACCAAAGCAGACTGCGACGCCGCCCATGCCCGAATCGCCAAGTCAGGTGAGCGCGGCGCGAACCACGTCCTCAAGTCGTTTCGCTCGATCTACAACCACGCGCGACGAATCCACGATCTGCCCGAGTGCCCGACCATCGCCATCGAGTGGTTTGCCGAGGAGCCGTCGCAGCGCATCATAACCGACCTGTCCGAATGGAAGAAGGTCGTCGATGCGTTGGAGAACCCGATCCACACGGCGTTTTTCCGGCTGCTGCTGACAACGGGCCTGCGCAAGACCGAGGCGCTGTCGCTTCGTTGGGATCAGGTGCGCGACGATCACTTGCACCTGCCTGAGACGAAGAACGGTCGCGCGTTCGACCTGCCCTTGATGCCCGAACACCACGCGATCCTAGCTGAGATGCCCCCGATACGGTCAGACTATGTGTTCCCCGGAAAGCGCGACGCCCTGCACATGAAAGAACCCGTCCGCATCCCGTGGACAGCGCATGACCATCGCCGCACGTTCGCAACCTTCGCGACGACTGAGGCGGGTTTGCTTGAGGAGACGGTTGGGCGGCTGCTGAACCATACCCCACAATCTGTCACGGGGTCGCGGTATATCGTGGTTGACCATCGGAAACTGCGCGAGCCAATGGAACAGATCATCTCAGCGTTTAAACGCAAAGACCTGATTTAAATCAGAAATAGGTTCTTTTCATAACGCGGTTATGTTGCAATTCAGTCGAACAGTCCCTATGTTCGTCCCACGTAAAAATGCCGACGACCCACGCAACTGAACAACGTGAGGGGGTCTGAAAGCTCCGGTCGCCCGAGAGGGTGAGTACCTGTAGCCTGCAATGATGCAGGTGGCATTGGTGTAGGCCCGCATGGGTCGACACTGGTAACCGAACAGGACGCGCGGACAGAGGCACCTATCCCCACTGGGGAGAAAGGTGCATTCTATGCCCGCTCAAAACGACAACCCGTATCTCGACACGGCAAACGCCGCTCACTACATCGGTTATTCCACAAGCACGCTCGAATGGTGGCGCACTTGCTCGCCGCGTCGTGGCCCGCGCTACTACAAGATGGCTGGCCGCGTCCGCTATCGGCTGTCCGACCTCGACGCTTGGATGGAAAATGGCCTCGTAGAGACGCGGGGCTAATCGAGATGGAGTGTCTGAAACAGTGGCGCAACATCGCCAACCAAGACGGCCATTCCGTTCGCGAATGGAATTCCAAAGAGCAGAAGTGGTGGTATCGCCCGATCAACGAGCCGCTATGCGACGAGTTGATACGAGAACACCTGACGCGCGGCGATAACTGCCGCGCGATCTGGCTAAACGTCAGCACAGAGGCCAAGCCTGACAAGCTCGACCACACCCGTTTCATGATCTTCGACTTTGATGATCACAATGAGCGACTGACCACGGATGAAATCCAAGACCAAGTTGCGCGGGTCGCAACCGTGTTGACCGAGGCCGAAGTGCCTCACCGGATGTTCTTGTCCGGTGGGGGTCATGGGATGCACATCTGGGTCACGTTCGACGCGCCCAAGCGCATTGACGTGATGAAAGACCTTGCCGATCACATTCTCAAAAAAGCGGCCCTCGAACGGAAAGCAGGCGGCGAACTCGCAGATGGCTTTGTCGAGGTGTTGCCCAAGGGCGTTGGTCAGCAGGTGTGCGCGCTTCCAATGGGCCGCGCCTCGGTAAGAATGACCGTGAGCGACGATGGCGTCATCCGCGAGACGGTCCCGCAAGACACCATTATCGAGCACTACGCGGGCAAAAAGCGCGGTCGCAAATCGACAACCGAGACAGCCGAGATAAACCGGGATGCCGCTTTTGAATGCTTCATTCAGAAATATGATCCTGACAATCGCGCTGATTGGGGTGCGGCTGGCATCTGCCTTCAAGAGGCGTTCGGTCGCGAGGACGAATGGGCGCGCGACCGCTGGGTCGCTTGGTCCAAATCGTCGTCTGCCTACGAGCCAGGAGATGAAAAAGAATGGGACAAGCTCTCGGGCGCTCAGAAGTATACGCCCCTGTCGTTTTGGCGGTTCGCCCAACAGCATGGCTATGTCGGCAAGCTGCCTTTCACTGCTGCCGAAAAACGCAAGCTGCTCGCCCTCGACTTTCTGACGGACGTTCGCATCATCCGCGATCAGTCAGATGTGGCCTATGCCGAATTGAAAGAGCGTGACTGGGTTCGTATCGACACCAACGACTTCAAGAATGCCTGCGCACTCGGGATGCTTCGCGCCTATCAGAAGATGCCCGCTGAGCAGGACGTGAAGTCAGCCCAGATGATTGCCCTCGCAGAAGCCGCCGAGGCGGCACCCGCTCATGTAGATCTGCGTTTCGCGCGTGTGGGCGGCAAGCGGTATGTCTTCTTGGCCGATCCCGACCGCAACATCCTCGAAATCGACGCGGACGGATGGCGCATCAACAATGACGCGCCCGTTCACTTCCGCAAAGGTGTTGGCCTGCCAATGTCGATCCCCGAAGATGGCTACCTGTCCGACCTGATCGAGTTCCTCAATGTGGATCGTGACTCGATGGTGTTCCTGCTCGCATGGATGGTGACGGCGATCATCAACCCCGGCAAGCAATGCCCCATCGCGATCCTTGACGGTTCAGCCGGATCGGCAAAGTCGTCAACGCTGACCACGCTGATCGAAATGCTCGACCCGAAAGTCGGCGCACAGGCGGGTGAACCCGGCTGCGAGGATGACCTCGTCGTCTCCGCCTATCAGTCGGCCGTCATGTCGTTTGACAACGTGGACACGCTCGCGCGGCTCTCTGACGCGCTCTGTCGCCTGTCCACAGGCGGCGGCTTGTCGAAGCGCAAGCTGTATTCTGATGGTGATGTGTTCGCGGTCGATGCGATGCGCCCGCTGCTGATCGCTGGCCTCGATCCGACGTTTTACAAGCAAGACCTGATTGAGCGGATCATACGCATCACTTTGACTCGACCCGCTCACTACATGGACGAGGAGGAGTTTGCGGCTTATCGGAAAGAGAACATGCCGCGTTGGCGGGGTGCGCTCTACAGCCTCGTTGCGGCGGTTCTGCGTGATGTCCACACGGTCAAACAAACGAGTTCGCGTTTCGGCGTCTTCGCCCGCGTGGGCGAGTGCGTCGCACGGCTGCTCGGTCGCGACGACGGGTGGTTCACCGAGGAGTATGCGAAGGTGCGTCTCGAAATGGCGCTTGAGGCCGGGACAGCGGATAGCGTCTACCTCTTCCTTGCCGACTTCCTGATGGGGATCGACAAAGGCGTCGGGTCGAAGTGGGTGTGCACATCCACCGAGTTGTTCATTCAGATGAAGGACGCGTTCGCGGACCTTAGCCAGCTTGTGGCGGTCAAAGACTTTCCGGGCAATGCACGGGCGATCTCGCCGCGGATCGTGCAGGCGAGCGGGTTGATCGAGAAAGCGCATGGGTGGCGAGTGACGCGCGGCCCACGGCGGGAGTTCATTTTCGAGAAGGTCAACGACGTTGAGGCGTCTGCCGATGCTGTGCTTGAGATGTTCAAGGAGTATCAAAGCAGGGCGGCTGACGAGGCTGGCTACTGAGGTTGCACGCAAATTCGCAAACGGCGTGCGATCTTGGATCTCATACATCAATTAAATGGATGGATGGTTCATATCGTCCATCCATCCATTTATTTCGCGCAAGGGAAATGAAATCCGAGTGAGTTTACGAATTTGCGTGCACGACGGCATTCCTCGCGATCCTCACTCGGGGCAACGTCTCCGCAGTATGTCAACATTGCTGACATAGTTTGATCGGCATCGAAAACCCGTCGCCTACAAGCCACCTACAAACTGATGACTAACCGCTTGAAATCATGGTCATGACGTAAGTTGTCTATGCGTATGTTGAGCGCGTCCGCACACATAGGCACAATAACCTTGGGCATCCGTGCATAAATCCGCAGACCCTGCAAAGGGAACCCCTTGCCTCTGATCCATGACCCCCGCCCCACGGTCAGACAGAATTTTTCAACCAATCCAAGCCCCCTCCCATCGCCCGAACGCAGTCGAACATTCTGCACCACAAACCCGGTCGGAGTTCGACCGCACGCCGTCCATATTCGTGATGCGCGGCTCGGCTCTGCTGAACGGCCATCCTCGCGCAATCCTTTCAGGGATGGCCGTTCACCCACAACTGAAAGCGATACCCCCATGCGCATCACATTGACCAAGCAAGGCGACGACGCCTGCACCCTCCACCAAACCACCATGTCGTCCACTACGGTATTCTCGATCCCCATCGCCAAGGTCGCCCTGCAATCGGCACTCCGCGAACTCCTGATGAACCCCGAGAAGCACGAAGTGATGGTCGATGCTGTCATGTTCGACCGCTACCGTGAAGGCCTTCGCGTTCACGCAGGCGGTGGGCGGTTCGAATTGCGCTATGTCAACCTGTTCCCGCTCGTGCTTGAGGCCGCGGAATGACTCGCGCCCGCTGGGATCGACTGCAAGCGCAGTATCACCTCATTCGCTCCTGTCTCGACGGCGAGGACGCCGTGAAGGATCAGGCGCAACTGTATGTCCCAAAGCCAGATGGGATGAGCACGGCCAACTACAATCACTATCTCGACCGCGCCTGCTTCTACGGCGCACCTGAGATGACCCTTCGCGCCCTTGTCGGCCTCGCCTTGCGCAAGGCCCCTGTCGTCAAACTCCCCTCGCGCCTCGAACCGATGCGTTTAAACGCGACCTACGAGAACGCGCCGATGGATGTGTTGATCGAGGAAATGGTGCGCGAGGTCGCGTCGATGGGCCGTTTCGGCATCCTGCTCGATTTTCCTGCCGAAGGTGCAACGGCGAACACCGCGCCGCATATCTCGACCTTCCGCGCCGAGAATATCGAGGACTTCGAAACCGCATATGTGGGCGGTCGCAAGGTTCTGACGCGCGTGCACCTGTCGTCGGACGAGACCCACGAAGGCGCTTCCGTCACCTACGAATTGATCCTTGAGGCAGGCGTCTATCAGTTTCGCCGCTTCGTGCGAGATCAGCACAAGAACCGGGTCGAGGTGGGCGAGAACCATATCCCCCTCGTGAACGGCCAGCCGCTCGACTTCATCCCCTTCGTGATGGTCAGCCATGAGGGCTTGCGCCCCGAGGACGTAACGCCGCCGTTCTTGTCCCTGTGCAAAGTCGCGATCTCGCACTTCAAGAACAGCGCGGATCGCGAACATGCCATCTTCCTGACGGCCAGCCCAACGCCTTGGGTCGCTGGGTCGCTGACCGCCGACAAGGTGCCGACACAGATCGGAGCGGGCGCGGTGTGGATATTGCCTGAAAATGCCGAAGTCGGACTCTTGGAATTCACGGGCGCAGGCGTCGCCGCGATGAAGGAGATCATGGAGGAGAAATCCGAAACGATGATTTCCCTCGGCGCACGGATGCTGTCCTCGACGGTCAACCGCAACGAGACAATCGACACAGCGACGCAGCGCACGCGGTCAGAGCTTGCGTTGCTGCATGGCGTGGTGGCGTCGGTCGAAGCTGGCTTGAACCGCCTGCTGCGCCTCGCTGCTGAATGGGTCGGTGATGATCCCGACGAGGCCTCCGTCACGCTGTCGCGCGACTTCATCGAGTCGTCGATGGAACCGAAGATGATCGAGCAGCAGATGAAACTCTACCTGTCAGGGATCATCAGCCGCGCCACCCTGCACGAGAACCTGCAAAAGGGCGAAATCGTCCGCGCGGATCGCTCGTGGGAAGATGAGAAGGATATGATCTTCGAGGATGGGGGCGACATTTCCCCGATCATCGGCACCCGCGAGGTGTAATCTTGATCCTCGATCCTGACTTCGGCGTTCATGCGTCACGGCCTGACGGGCCACAATCCCTCTACCGCGCGGTCATTGCTCGCGCGGTCCTTGATCTTTTCGGCAAGGTGATACCGGGTTCCGAAGGCGAAGATGCCCTGCATTCACGGCGAGCGGCGCTCTATTTCTTGGTGCGTGACCGTGGTGACTGGGCAGTGTCCCGCCGTGACCTATGCGGAGCGTGCGGCATCGACCCGGACGCTTTGCGCAAGCATGTCCTTCACATCCTCAACGGCGGCGAGATCACCGGCGCAGATGCTCGCAACGTCTTTGGCGGCATCGAGATCGCTCGCGGCCTCTGGGAGCAAGAACAGGCACCCCCGCCGCGCCCAAAAAAACCGAAAAGGCGCGATGCGCCGCCGCGAGGGGTATCACCGAGTTATAGCGTCGTCCGTTCGGCCATTCTGCCGCTGCTGTCGGAGCCACGCCGCCTCAAGGATTTGGTCATCGCAACGGACGGGGAATACGGTGACTTCATGATCCGCAAGGTCCTCGCCAACGCCATTCAAAAAGGTGAAGTCGAGCGCGACGAGGAAAACCACACCTACGTTCTGGCGGCTTAGGGCATAGTGGTAAACGCTCTGGTCGAAAACCGCCCCGCAACTACCGCATATTGTCGATGCAGACAGGGCGTCAGGCATCTTCACGTTCATTGAAGGGCAGGCTCCCGAGCCTGCCTTTCTTTTTGTGCGAACGTGAAGGAGATGCACAATGCCTGACGATACAAACGACCGCCTGATGGAGCAGTTCATCGAGAAGGCGTCACCCAAGCTGCTGGAAGCCCTTTCGGAACATGTGTCGAAGCAAATCGAGGATTCTATCGGCGGTTTGAAGAACCACGCTGAACGGCTGCTCGACGAGGTCAAAGACGCGAAACGCGAACGCGAGGCCCGCGAGAAGCAGCAGGCAGAAGAAATCGGCCAGCTCAAGACGCTGCTCGAACGCGGCGACACGCCCAAAGACATTCATCGCAATCTGTCGCCGGAACCGATCCGTTTGACCCGTCTCCAAGCTCGCGACGCGCAGTTGTACCGCCGCGCCAAGGCACAGGCCGAGAAGGCCGGGACGACGCTGGAGATCGTGTCCGATGACTGATCTCCGCCAAGCCGCTGACATGACCGCCCGCGAGTTTCTGGCGGGCGTCTATCGCAATGTGCGGGAGTTCGATGTGACGCTCGCCCGCAACGCCATTCTCGACTGCCTGTTTTCGGCGGAAGAACCCGACTTTATCCGCGATGTGTCACAGCATCGTTTCTACGCCTCGGACGCGCGCCGCGTCATTGGCCGGATGCAACCGCACATGGTCGAATTGGCGGGTCGCACCCTGACAAAGGCCGCAGCATGAGCATTCGCATGGATCGCGTTCTGCGGGTTTTGCCAAAAGAGGAAGGCATGGGCCGTCGCGGCGTGATCCGCAATCGGCCCGACGTGGGCGAGATCGTTTGTGATCTCGTCCTGTCCCGCCGACCGCAAAGCGAGATCGCCAAACGCGCGGGGGTCGATCTGACGACCGTGCAGCGGTTCAAGCAGAAATTCATCACGGATGACGTGCGCAAAGTGGTCATGGCGGAAGCCAGTGTCGCGGAACAGCATGACCTAGACGACAAGATCAACTCAGGCCAGGACGATGTGCAGCAAGGTCTTCGCGCGATCATCAAAGAGCAGAAAGACATTTACGGCCTGATGAAGGACAAGATCGGAGACGGCCGCGACGTCGAAGACCTCGCCCCCGCCCTCGGCCAGCTTCTTCGCGATCAGGGGCAGTCGTTCGAACGGCTGCTGAAATCCTACACCGCGTTGAAGGAGCGCACGACGGTCGTTCTTTCGATCAACGAGTCGCCCGAATGGAGCAAATTGCAGGAGGTGCTTTTCGTGGTGTTCGAACAGCACCCGGATGCCTTCGACATGTTCCGCTCGCTCGTCCAAGAGCGGAGGCTGCGGCTTGAATGATCTCTCCCTCTACCTACGCACGCTCGAGGAGCGCCTTGACCCGACTGCGCTTTTCGAGCGTGTCGTAGGTGGACCCTGTGACCCGTGGCAGCGCCAACTGCTGACGACGAGCAGCCCGTTCGCCATGTGCCTCGCCTCGCGACGTATCGGCAAGTCACAGACAACAGGTGTCCTCGCGGCTCAGACAGTGGCCGCGCCCGGTCGCACCGTCCTGATCCTGTCGCCCACGCTGTCGCAGTCTCAACTTCTGTTCAAGAAGGTGTTGCAGGCATGGCACGCGATGGCGCTGCCGATCCAGAAAACACGCCTAACGCAGCAGGTGATGGAACTCGACAACGGGTCTGCCGTCGTCTGCGTGCCTGCGGGGCAAGACGGTGAATCTGCGCGTGGGTGGGGCGTGAAAGATGGCGGCATTCTGATTTACGAAGAAGGAGCGTTCATCCCCGATGCCGTCTATGACGCGACACTTCCCATCCGCGAGGATGGTGGCTTGATCCGCTTGATTACGACTCCGGGTCGCAAAGGCGGTTTCGCGCATTCGCTCTGGACCGAAAACGACGAGGTGGAGAAGATCACCGCCCGTTCGACCGAACTCCCGCGCATGGCCGAAAAGGTGACTTTTGACCGCCGCTATATGCCGCCTCTGCAATTCGCCGTGGAACACGAACTGCGCTGGGTTGGCGGCGGCGTTCCATTCTTCGCGCCTGAGACCATCGAGAACGCTTTCACCGATACCCCGGAATTGAAATTGGGAGACTTCCTCCATGCCTGAACTTGTGCAACGCGGCGAAGACCTGATCTTGCCTTGCTCCGACCCTGCGGTGACGTTGACGCCCGGATACCGCCGCTACCTCGTGGGCCTCGACATTGCCCAAAGCATCGACGCGAACGCCTTCGCGATCATCCTCGACGAGCGCGTGCCGCAATGGACAACCTACGCCCAAGAACTCGGCCCGCGTCGTCGCGAGATCGTTCGAGCGGAGCGCATCCCGCAAATGGCCTACACGGAACTTGCGCAGGTTGTCCGCAACCTGATGATGCAAGAGCCTTTGGCGTCCACGGGATACCTTGTTGTCGATGCAGGCGGGCCGGGTCGCGCTTTCGCAGACCTGCTGGACGCGCGTTCGGTTCGGAACACGCGGATGCAGATCGTCGGGGGTGACAACGAGAGCGAAACCAAGGAACGCGGGCGCACCTTCAACAACGTCGGAAAGAACATGCTTCTCGGCTCTCTCAACTCGGCGCTGCACACCGGGGATTTGCGCATCGGCAACTTCCCCATGCGGGCCGAATTGCAGCACGAGTTGGAATCCTTTGAGGCTTCAATCGGCGCATCTGGGCGGATGAAGATCGAAGGCGGCACGAAGGCAGGTCACGCGGACATCGCAATGGCCGCTGCGATGGCTTACTGGCTGAGCGATCATCGCAGTGTCGGGGCGCATATCGGCGCAGCGCCTTTGCGGGGGTATTGGTAACAAAAACCGCGCTCTCGCGTCGCTTGTGAGAATCGCGTGGGCCAATACACCAAGAGCAACATCAGAGACCCGCAATTTTTCGCGCGCTGACGGGCGACTCGGTTGTTTCCCCCATCACGGTGGGGCGAAACCGATGGCTGCCTTCGCTGACGCGCTGCTACGGGCGGCAATGTCCTCTAGCCCATTGCAATGTTCCAACAGCGAAGTTTGTTGCCGCAATTCGTATTTTCTTCTCACGAGCCAAGAGAAGAAAGGATCTCGAATGAAAGTACTAAATCCCGCCGCTCTCAAGCGGTGCGATCTCGACCGCCTCGGCAAATATCTCGCTGCGAACGGTGTGAAAGAAATCTCGCTCGTTCGCAACGATGGTCTGCAAACGGTGAAACGCCTCGCTGGTGGATGGAAAGTGACAAAAGTGGAGGTGCTGCAATGACGAAAAACATCCAGCAGCTTCTCACTGTCGAAAACTTTGCGCCGGAAGAAGTGCTCAGCCCTTCAAGCGTGACAGGGCGAGACAGAATCGCGTTGACCCAAGCGCTCGAAACGCATGGCATTGACCGTCTGACCATCGAGCGAGGTCGAGACTATCAGACGCTGCGAAAAAACCACGATGGGTGGTTTCTCACATGTCGTAGTTCGCGCTACTGAAACAACGACGGGCGGCCAATCGGCCGCCCGCTTCTTTTTCTTGTGATCCCGTCAGAACCGGACAGGCTCGCCTCTGGCTTCTCCCCCGATCACCAGCCGATCAGCGTGCACGTTGACCACGTCAGCCAGCCGCTTGAGTTCGTCAGGCGTCAGGAGCACCGCGAGTTCGATGGCGCGGCATCCGTCGCACAGAATGTCGTCGGCCACGCGGCGCAGTTGGCCGTTACGGAAGGCGGTGGCGAGTTCCTGCGCGGTCATGCGGCAGCCCTCCGCTTGGCGATACCTTCCTGCCATTCAACGCCTTGCGGCGTCGCGACGGCACGCCCGAGATAGAAGGCAGGCGACACATCGCGCCCGAAAGCGTCGCGCTCAGGTGCGCCCATGCGGTAGACGCGACATTCGACGGGCTGGCCGACCGACCGCGCGAGGATCGACGCATCACGCATCGCGAGACCTTGGGCTTCGTGCGCGGTGTCGCGCGTGTCGAACATGGCTGGTGTAATCAGTATCCGAAACATGGAAGTGCTCCTTGGAATCAAAAGGGCCTCGCAGATCGCGAGGCCCGGAGGGTTGGAAATTGGCTGGGGTTACTTGCAGGCGACGACGAGGGCGTCCGCGCGTGTGGTGTCGGCGTCATGCGCCGGGATGCGCTGCACGCCCTTGGGCATCAGCAGGTAGTATTTGCCCGCCTTGCGTTCGACGCCGAAGCCGAGGGACCGCATGTCAGTGCGGAAGGCCGACACAACTGTGTCCTTATTCCAGTTCAAGAGGGCCATCAGTTCTTCAACTGTCGCACCCTTGGCCAGTGCCTCGGCCATGAGGTGCCGCTTGCTGCCAGCCTTCGTGGCTTTGACGTCTTCCGGCTTACCGGGTTCGACCATCACACGGTCGGGCAGTTCGCGAGGCTTGCGAGCCTTGGGCTTCTGGGCCTTCGCTTCGACGCCTTCGGCCATCAGGTCGAACGCAATGCGGATGCCGTCGTCGGCCAGCACCTGTTGAACCGGGCCTTCGCCGTTGACGCCTTCGTCCGTGATCACGAGCAGTGCCTTCTTCGAGAGGGACGCGACGACGCCTTGC
The DNA here is from genome assembly GCA_030148745.1 of Paracoccaceae bacterium. Classification (GTDB taxonomy): domain Bacteria; phylum Pseudomonadota; class Alphaproteobacteria; order Rhodobacterales; family Rhodobacteraceae; genus JASBSV01. The sequence continues at coordinate 7,067 of JASBSV010000136.1, read as the reverse complement.
ACCTGCTTCTGGGTCAGGCCCGTGCGCTGCGCGATCTCGGGCACGTCGCCCCACGTCATGTTGTCCTCGAGCATGGCGTCTGCCGTGTCTGCGCCGTTCGCGTCGATCCCGGCCATTGCATAGGCAACGAGGGTGCGCTGTTCCAAGGCGGTGAGTTTCTGGTTGGCTTTGGTCATCTCAAAACTCCCGCTTGTCTTGCACAATACCAGTCGCGCCGCGCTGGATGATGGTGTCGGTGAAAACGTTAGCTTCAAAGTAGCGGTCGTAACCTGCTTCCGTCTGAGCGTGGAAGGCGGCAAGGCCTTCGTCGGCCAGCTCGTTCTGGGTACACTTGCAGTAGTCGACTTCCGGCCACTCGGCGCGGATCACGTCGATGATCTCGGCTGGCGTCGTTGCGTTCATGATGGTCATGTCTGTTACTCCGTTGATGTGTTCCCGAAATGTTCCGGGCATAACTGAGTTATCGGACCTGACCCCGGCGGCGCTCAACCGAAGATTGAGGGTTTATCTGTTGTTTGTTTGAGACACCCGACTCGGTAATCGACTCCCGAGAAGGCACGCAGTAGTGTTCCAAAAACGAATTGTTGAGGGGTTACAGGCGGATGGCACTACTGCATGACAAGGTGGCACAACTACGAGCCGAACGTGGGCCTATGCCCGATGCGTTGCAAGGCGTGACGAAAGACCGGATTCGTGCGGTCCTGCAATACCTCGACCTTGGGTCGAACGCCGACTTGGTCGATTGCGCCTTCGCCATGCTCGATGATCAGACGGCAAGCTGGTTCTCGAAGGCCCCTAAGGGGGCGACCATCGCTGACGGGGCATCGACGGCGCACCTCGCCTGCCACATCGGCATCCTGCAACGGGGCAGCGGCAAGCTGGATCGTGAGGGGCGCGACTACTGGATCAAGCCGCTTCGCGAGTTGGGCGGGTTCGAAGCGATCACGCTTGAGAATGGCGAGTTCATCCCCGGACACGTCAAAGCGAAGTCGCCCAACTCCTGCTACCGCCTAGACGAGGCGCTGAAGGCGGTCCTGAAGGCCCCTGACGATGCGTGGCGGGATATGCTGGCCGAGTGGGCGCGGGACGACGTATCGCGCGAGCGACGGGCGTTCCAAGCTGAGATGGCAGAAGCCGCGCGCAAGCTGGTCGACTCCGGGCACGCCCACCTGATCAAGGCGAGCGTCGAGAATTACGCGCCGCGCTTCCTACCTGGCTACCAACTGCTCTACGTCGATGATGCGGACGGCGACCGAATCTCGGACGCCGAGCGCGCCAAGATGGCTGAGGCAGGCGTCGCGCTGACATTGGAAGACGCAATGCCCGACGCGCTGCTTTGGAACCCGGAAACGGATCATCTGTGGGTGATAGAGGCGGTGACGAGCGATGGCGAAGTCGATGCCCACAAGGTCGCGCAGATGAACCGATTGGCCGAGCGTTGCGGCAAGTCGGGCGTCGGGTTCACGACGACCTACCGGACATGGAAAGAGGCAGCAGCGCGCCAAGGAAAGCACCAGAACATCGCTTACGACACGTTTATCTGGATTCAGGGCGACCCGGCGAAGCAGTTCAAGGTGACTGGCTAGAGCAGGTCGTCCATCGTCGTGTCGCCGCGCCCCAGCGCCTCAAGCTGGTCGCGGCTCGGGTAGTGCAAGTTGCGCAGGTCAGTCGCGTTGACCTGCGTGTGCCCCGAGAAGATGCGAAAATACTGATCCACGGCGTCCGAGTTCAGGAAGGCTGCAAGCCCCTTGGCAAGGTCGAGGGGCAGGCCTTCACCGTTCTCGTGGAAGTAGTTCAGGTGGTTCTCGAACCCGGCGCGCTCGCCGTCGTAGATCGTCGCTACAAGACGGCGCTTCTCTTCCTTGGCCGTGAACCGTTTCGTCAGGACGAAGATACCCGCAGGGGTGATCAGCTTCGCCGTGTCGTCGTTGTCGGCCAGCGCATTGTGCTTGCGGAAGTTGGGGATCGGCCATTGGATGCCCCCATCGTGAAAGTGCTGGGGATAGATCAGCGGCACGGTATCCGCTCCCGGCTCCCTACGCAGGTTGTCCCGCGTTCGGAAATCGACGACGCGCCCGGTCGAGACCTTGATACCCAGATCAGCCAGCACGCAGGGGAGCGCCTGAACGCTGTCGGCAAGATCGTTGCCCGACACAGGCAGGCGGATGAAGGCATGGCGATCAGAGGGGCGCACAATGTCCGAGAAAGGCACATTGCGCGCCTCGGTCTCGTCCGTCGATAGGGCAACGTCACCTTGTTCAGCGCCCTTGCGCACGCGGAAGATCATGTTCTCCTGCAACACGTCGTCGTCTTTGAACGAGGATCGCCGGGACTCGAAAACATGCAGGTTCGCGATTGCGGACCCCGCAAGCAGGATGCGGCGGAACGGCTCGTAGTAGGAGCCGTTGCAGAAAGAGCGCGGCGTAATAGCGACGATCTCGCCACCAGCTTCCATCTGTCCAAGGGCAACGGCGACGAAGGCGGTGTAGAGGTTCACCGTCTCGATCCCAAGGGAGCGCAGGCCCAGCCGCCACTCTGAGGTCTGGTTGATCTTGCCATAGGGCGGGTTGAGGATGGCGCAGTTATAGGCGCGCTGCTCGCGTAGCAGCGGCTCTGCGGATTGCAGGATATAGTCGTCTCGGATGACCCGGCTCGTGAAGGTGACGCCTGCGCCTGTGCATTGATCCGCGCAAGCGGCGAGCGTGTCGTCGAGGATCGAGGCAAGCCGTTCGTCCACCTCGTAGCAGGTCACGTCAATCGACGCAGGGCGCACGTCGCGCCCGAGCGCCTCCGCGACGAAGGCGGCTGTCAGCGCCCCCATGCCTGCACCTGCATCGAGAAGCCGAACGTCGGGCGGTAGCGTATCGAACATTCCAGCCATGAATGACGCGATGCGACCGGGCGTCATGAACTGGCCGAGCTTCGACCGACGCTTGGGGTCGAGGGTGGGCGATACTTCGAGGCGGGTCTGGTCGATAGATTCGAGGAGCAACTGTTCTTCCTTTGTTGTCGCCCATCATCGCATCAACACGCGAGTCTGCCAACCAGTGGTATTCGATTGCCTTGCAGGCACGAAATCAGCTTGAAGACACCCCACCGAAAAGGTAACTAGGATTGCGTCGCGGGTGTAGCTCAATGGTAGAGCAGTAGCTTCCCAAGCTAACGACGAGGGTTCGATTCCCTTCACCCGCTCCAATTTGTAGGCAAATTTTTTTTTGCCTACAAACTGCCTACAAAACGAAGCAGGCGCACCCACTAACCGCTTGATTGAAGGCGGCAAACTATCAATAGCGGTTAAGCTTCCCAAGCTGACGACGAGGGTTCGATTCCCTTCACCCGCTCCAGTCCCTGCCCCTTCAGCTTTGATGATCGCGGATAAAGCGGACAAGCGCCTGGGTTGAGCCGTCCTTGTCTTTTGCCGACGCCTCACCGCGCACCACCGGCGCCAGAGCGGTGGCCAGTTCCTTGCCCAGCTCGACCCCCCATTGATCAAAGGAATTGATCCCCAGCATTGCCCCTTCGACAAAGACGCGATGTTCGTAAAGGGCGATGATCTGGCCCAGAACGCGCGGCGTCAGCCGCCGGTAGATCAGCGTGGTCGAGGGGCGGTTGCCGGGAAAGACGCGGTGGCGGGCCTGACGGTCAAGCTCAGGCCCTTCAAGGCCGCGGGCGGCCATGATCGCACGCGCCTCGTCAAGGCTGCGGCCTGTCATCAGCGCCTCGGACTGGGCCAGGCAGTTGGCGACCAGAAGGGCGTGGTGGTGGGCCAGATCGGGCTCGTGCCCTGTGGCGCCGACCATGAATTCGCAAGGCACAACGCGAGTGCCCTGATGGATCAGCTGATAAAAGGCGTGCTGGCCGTTTGTGCCCGGCTCGCCCCAGACGACGGGGCCAGAGTTGACGGCAAGCGTCTTGCCATCCATCGAGACCGATTTGCCGTTACTTTCCATCTCAAGTTGTTGCAGATAAGCCGGCAGGCGTGACAGGCGTTGCTCATATGGCAGGACCGCGCGGGTGGCATAGCCCATGCCCTGATTGTGCCAGATCCCCACCAGCGCCAGAAGAACGGGCAGGTTTTCGCGCATTGGCGCGGTCTGGAAATGGCTGTCCATTTCGGCGCCGCCGGCCAGAAACCTGCGGAAATTTTCCGGCCCTATGGCCAGAATCAGCGACAGGCCAATCGGCCCCCAGACCGAATAGCGCCCGCCGACCCAATCCTCGAAGCCAAAGACACGCTCGGGCGCGATACCAAACTCGGCCGTTTTGTCGGTGGCCGATGACAGGGCGGCAAATTGCGCGCCGGGATCGGCAAGGCTTTGTGCCATCCAGCCCCGCGCGGTTTGCGCGTTGGTCATCGTCTCGATCGTAGTGAAGGTCTTGGAAGCGACGATCACAAGCGTGCGGCCCGGGTCCAGCCCCGCCAGTGTATCGGCGATATGCGCCCCGTCGATATTGGACACAAAATGGCAGCGCGGCCCGTCGTGATAGGGCGCCAGCGCCAGCACCGCCATCGCCGGGCCAAGGTCCGAACCGCCGATGCCGATATTGACGATATCGGTGATTGTCCCCCCTGCCCCGGTAAAGGCGCCGCTGCGCAGATCCGCGGCAAAAGCCTCCATCCGGGTCAGCGTTTCATGAACGCCGGGGATCACATTCACCCCATCCACCAGAAGCTCGCGCGAGGGCGAGCGCAGCGCGCTGTGCAGAACCGCGCGGCCTTCGGTTTCGTTCACTTTGGCGCCGGCAAACATCGCATCGCGGCGCTGTGCGACGCCGGCCCGGTCATAAAGAGAAAACAGCAGATCAAGCGCCGAGGCATCCAGATTGGTTTTCGAATAGTCAAAGACCATTCCCAGCGCCTGCGCCGAAAAATTCGCGGCACGGGCCTTGTCAGTCGCAAAAAGCCCGAGGATCGACCGGTCGCGCGCGCCTGACGCCGCGTTCTGAAGTTCCTGCCAGTCCGATATGTTCAAGCCGCCCAATGTACCGTTGCTCCGTTCCAGATTTTGGTCACCGGCGCCTCGGCGGGGTCCATACCTGCCGCGCGCTCGACCGCTGCGCGTTTTTCCGCGCCGGTAATCACGATATGTTTCGACAGCGCGCCATCCAGTACCGGCGCCGTCAGGGTCAGCCGCGGCTCGGGCGCGCCGGGCGCGCGCATCGCCATCAGCGGCGGCGCATCGGCGGCCAGAGCCTTTTCAAGGTTATCGGCGCCGGGGAAAAGCGAGGCGGTATGCATATCCGCCCCCATTCCCAACAAGAGAACCGAGATTGGCAATTCGGGCGTCAGCGCCGCGGCCAGCTCGTCAATCCGGTCCTCGGGCCGGGGCGCTTCGGCGTAAAGCGGCAACAGTCTTGCCTCGGCAGCGCGGTCGACCAACAGATGCTCGCGCAGCAGCCTTGTGTTAGAGCGCGGATCATCCGGCGGCACCCAGCGCTCATCGGTCAGAACGATGCGCACACGGTCCCACTCAAGATCGATCGCGGAAAGCACGTCAAAGATCGGGCCCGGCGTGCTGCCCCCCGGCACCGCCAGAAGGGCGCGGGGATGCTGGATAAGCTGGTCATTCAGACCGCTGACCAGCTGATTGGCCAGATCGATCATCATCATTTCGCGGTCGGAATATTCCACCAGTTTCATCGCCTACTCCCCTTCGGTGCGTATCTCGCGCCATCGTCGTCCGTCGCGATGCATCAGCATCAGCGCATCATCGGGCCCCGAAGAGCCCGTGTCATAGGGTTTGGGAACATCGCCGCGCGCCTGCCAGCCGTCGATGATCGGGTCGGTCCAGGCCCAGGCGGCCTCAACCTCGTCGCCGCGCATGAATAGGGTCTGATTGCCCCGGATCACATCCATGATCAGCCGCTCATAGGCATCCGGCACATCCTCGGCCTCGGGGCCCAGAGCCTCGGCAAAGGACATATCCAGCGGCACATCAACCAAACGCATGCCCCCCGGCCCCGGCTCTTTGATCGTCACCGAAAGGGTGATCCCCTCATCGGGTTGCAGGCGAATGACCAGCACATTCTGATGCTCGCCCTCATATTCGGTAAAGATCGAATGGCGGGTATGTTTGAAAACCACCGCGATTTCGCTCATCCGCGCCTTGAGCCTTTTGCCGGTGCGCAGGTAAAACGGCGTTCCGGCCCAGCGCCAGTTGGCGATCATCGCCTTGATCGCGATAAAACTTTCGGTTTTGGAACGCTCGTTTTCCACATCCGCACGGTAACCCGGTTGATCTTTGTCGCCGGCATATTGGCCGCGCACGATCTGATGCGGCTCAAGCGGCTGAAGCGCGCGGATCACCTTGAGCTTTTCGTCGCGCACCGCATCGGGATCGAACCGCGAGGGCGGCTCCATCGCGATCAGGCACAAAAGCTGCATCAGATGGTTCTGAACCATATCGCGCATCGCGCCCGATTTGTCGTAATAACCGCCGCGCCCGCCCACGCCCACGGTTTCGGCGACCGTGATCTGAATGTGGTCGATATACTGGCTGTTCCACAGCGGCTCGAACAGCACATTGGCAAATCGCACGGCCATAAGGTTCTGCACCGTCTCCTTACCCAGATAATGATCGATACGATATATCTGGGTTTCATCGAAGGAGGCTGCAAGAACCTCGTTCAGCGCTCGCGCCGAGGCCAGATCGCGGCCAAAGGGTTTTTCCACCACAACGCGGCAGTTGGCATCGGCGATCTTGTGGTCATGCAGCCGCTCGGCCAGATCGCCGAAAAGCCCCGGCCCGACCGAGAAATAGAACGCCCGCACCACATCGGGGCGCATCATTCCGGCCAGCTCTTTCCAGCCGCCCTCGCCCCGCGCATCGATCGCAACATAATGCAAACGCTCAAGAAAGGCCGCTTCGGTCTGTTTGTCGCGGTTCTGGGGCGCCAGAAACTCGGCCAGCGCCCCGGCCACGAAATCGCGATACCCCTTGTCGTCGAATTCGCTGCGCGCCGCGCCGATGATCCGGGCCGTATCAGGCATCTGACCGGCAACGAAACGCCGGTACAGACCCGGCAGAATTTTGCGCCGGGCCAGATCGCCCGTGCCGCCAAAGATC
>JASBSV010000100.1 GCA_030148745.1 Paracoccaceae bacterium | reverse complement strand
CCCGCGATGCCGGTGATTGCAAGGGCAATCGTCGCGCCCGAGTTTTCCAGAGCGCCCTGCGCCATCTGCCGCGCGACGGGTTCGGACACGGCGCCATGCGCGGCAATGGTTTCGGCGCTGACCCCCAGCATGTCGATCTTGGCGGCGTTGGAATAGGTGACAAAGCCCCGGTCAAAGACATCCGACGATCCCGCCACCGATGTGACCGCCGCCGCGACCATGCCCCCGGTGCAGCTTTCGGCAAGGGCCAGCATCTGGCCCCGCTCGCGCAGGGCGGCGACAAGGGCCCCAGGCGTCACAGCAACAGCCCATGGGCGATGGCGGCGCTGCCGGCGACGACGATGGCCGCGAAAAGCCCGGCGATCACATCGTCCAGCATCACCCCCAAGGGGGTGTGCATCCGGTCGGCCCAGCCGATCGGCCCCGGCTTCCATATGTCGAAAAGCCGGAACAGAAGAAACCCGCCAACCCAGCCGGGATAGGGGAAAAGCCATGGATCGGCCCCGGCAAACCACAGACCCGCCGACAGAGGCCAAAGCGCTAGCCACTGGCCGGCAACCTCGTCTATCACGATCTCGGAAGGGTCATGATCGGCCTGACCGGCGGTTGCCCTTGCAATCGCCCACCAGCCCAGAAAGAACACCCCGACGGTGGCCGCGCCGAACAGCGGAAACCCCCCCAGCCCGTGCAGGCCCCATGCCAGCGGCACCGCCGCGGCCGAGCCCCATGTGCCCGGCGCCGGGCGCAGGTTGCCGACCCCGAAGAGCGTGGCGATTGCCCGGCTCATGCCGCCACCAGCGCGGCGGTGGCCAGCGCGGCAATGCCTTCGCCGCGCCCGGTAAAGCCCAGACCTTCGGAGGTGGTGGCCTTGATGCTGATATTCTCCATCTCGATCCCCGTGATTTTTGACATATGTTGCCTCATTTCAATGGCATGCGGGCCGATCTTTGGGTGCTCGCAGACCAGCGTGCAGTCGATATTGGCCACTTTGAGCCCGCGCGCGGCAACCCGCGCCATGGCATGTTCGAGAAAGATCCGGCTGGCCGCGCCTTTCCATTGCGGATCGCTGGGCGGAAAATGCTGGCCGATATCGCCTTCGGCCAGCGCGCCATAAAGTGCATCGGTGATGGCATGCATCGCCACATCGGCATCTGAATGGCCCATAAGGCCGCGCTCATGGGCGATCTTTACCCCGCAAAGCGTCACATGATCGCCCGGCCCAAAGCGGTGCACATCATAGCCATTGCCAAATCTTACCTTCATCTGCTGCTCTTTCACGATTGCCTCGGCCCGGGCGAAATCGCCGGGGTGGGTGATTTTCAGGTTGCTCTCTTCGCCCTCGACAATCGTAACGGCAAGCCCGGCGCGGCGGGCCACTTCGACATCGTCGCTTGCCTGCCCGTCATCGCGGCGATGGGCGGCAAGGATCGCCGGGAAATCAAAGCCCTGCGGGGTCTGGGCGCGGAACAGACCGCTTCGGTCGCGGGTGCCGGTCACCTGACCGTCGGCGCCGGTCCATAAAGCATCGGTCACCGCCAGCGCCGGCGCCGCGCCCGGGGTATCCTGCAGCGCCGCGATCACCCGGTCGATAAGCGCGCGGCTGATGCAGGGGCGGGCGACATCATGGATCAGCACTTTTTGGGTGCCCGCGCCTTCCAGCGCCTCAAGCCCCGCCCGGACCGAGGCGCCGCGCGTCGCCCCGCCCGCGGCGATGGTGATTTTCGGATCCGCGGCCAAGCTCTCACCCAGGCCCATATCCTGCGGCGCCAGAACCAGAACGATGCGCCCGACCGCCGGATGGGCGGCAAAGGCGGCGAGGGTCCAGTCGATGACCCGCCGCCCGGCCAATGGCCGCCATTGCTTGGGCATCTGGCCACCGGCGCGCGCGCCGCGTCCTGCCGCGACGATCACGGCGGCAATACCTGAGGAAACCGGGTTTTTCATGGCCCCAGCATTAGGCGAGAGACGCAAGACTGGCAATGGCCGTCAAAAACCGGCATATTGTGCACAAAAATTAGGCACCTTATGTCTGGCCCGCTGCTCTACCCCGCGATTTCTTGCGATATCACAGGTCATCAGCTAGCCAGAGGCAACTGCACAAGGATTAATCATCTGTCTGTTCATTTGGCACATATCCCGCTGACGCCTCCGGTGCTTCTGGCGCCGCTGGCCGGAATTACCGATTTGCCGTTCCGCAATCTGGTGCAAAGCTTTGGCGCCGGGCTGGTGGTCAGCGAGATGGTGGCCAGTCAGGAAATGGTGCAGGCCAAGCCGGGGGTGCGCGAACGGGCCGAGCTGGGCCTTGATGCTGAAAACACGTCGGTTCAGATCGCCGGTCGCGAGGCGCATTGGATGGCCGAGGCCGCCCGCATGGTCGAGGCCAGCGGCGCCCGGGTGATCGACATCAACATGGGATGCCCGGCCAAAAAGGTCACCAATGGCTATTCCGGCTCGGCGTTGATGCGCGATCTGGATCATGCGCTTGGCCTGATCGAGGCGGTGGTGGCCGCCGTCAGCGTTCCGGTCACGCTCAAGACGCGGCTGGGCTGGGACAGCGATTGCCTCAATGCGCCAGAATTGGCGCGCCGCGCGCAAGAGGCCGGGGTGGCGATGATCACCATCCACGGGCGCACCCGCTGCCAGTTCTACAAAGGGCGCGCCGACTGGGCCGCGATTGCGAAGGTGCGGCGCGCGGTCAGCATCCCGGTGATCGCCAACGGCGATATTACTTCGGCGGACGCGGCCCGGCAGGCGCTGGCGGCATCGGGCGCCGACGGGGTGATGATCGGGCGCGGCGCGCAAGGGCGGCCCTGGGCACTGGCCGAGGTGGCGGCGGATGTCTTTGGCACGCCGCGCCCGCAGATCCCGCGAGGGGCCGCGCTGGCCGATATGGTGGCGGGCCATTATCAGGCGATGCTGTCGTTTTATGGCGCGCGCCTTGGCACACGCGTCGCGCGCAAGCACCTTGGCTGGTACATGGATGATGCCGGAACGCCCCCCGCCCTGCGGCGCGAGGTGCTGACCGCGGCAGAACCGGCGCAGGTGCTGCGCCTGATCGGCCCGGCCCTGACCGAACACCGGCAACGGGCGGCCTGAGCATGGATGATACCCGCCTCTGGTCCTCGCTTCCGGTTCCGGCCTTCGTTCTGGACGCTCAGGACCATATAAGCGAGACGAACCCGGCCGCCGAAGGGTTCCTGAACACCTCGGCGCGGGCGCTTTTCGGGGCGCCGATCTGGGACACGGTGATGGTCGATGCGCCGCTGGAGGAAGCTTTCGCGCGGGTCAGAACCGGCCGCGCCCCGCTTTTCGTCAATGATGTCGAGGTCGGCGGCGGCTCGCGCGCACCGATGCATTGCAACATCCAGATCGCGCCATTGACCGGCGATCCCGACGCGGTGCTTTTGCTGATTTCCCCGCGCGAGCTGAACCGGCGGATGACACCGGCGAAAACCGCCGCCAAATCGGCCATCGGCATGGCCGAGATGCTGGCCCATGAGATCAAGAACCCTCTGGCCGGGATCACCGGGGCGGCGCAGTTTCTGGCGATGAACCTTGAGGCCGAAGATCGCGAGATGACCGATCTGATCGTCGAGGAAAGCCGCCGGATCGTGAAACTGCTTGAGCAGGTCGAGCAATTTGGCAATCTGCGCCCCCCCGAACGCCGCGCGGTCAATATCCACGATCTGCTGGACCGTGCCCGGCGCTCGGCCATGGTGGGGTTTGCCGCCAATATGACCATCGCCGAGGATTACGACCCCTCGCTGCCGCTGACCTATGCCGATGGCGATCAGCTGTTGCAGGTGTTTCTGAACCTTCTCAAGAACGCGGCCGAGGCGGCGCAGAAATCTGGCAGCAAGGGCGGCAATCTGCGCATTCACACCTATTACGAACAATCACTGCGGCTGCGGCGCAAGGATGGCACCGGCCGTCCCGTGCCCCTGCAGATCGAGATCATCGACGATGGCCCCGGCCTGCCGCCCGAAATCGCCGGCGAGATTTTCGAGCCCTTTGTTTCGGGGCGCGAGAACGGCACCGGGCTTGGCCTGGCGCTGGTGTCCAAGATCATTACCGAACATGAGGGCTGGATCGGCGTTGAATCCGTGCCGGGGCGCACTGTCTTTCGCGTCTCGCTGCCCGTTGCACCCAAATCCCAGGAGGAAAGCTGATGGATGGCACCGTACTTGTTGCCGACGACGACCGTACAATCCGCACGGTCCTGACCCAGGCGCTGACCCGAGCGGGGTGCAAGGTGCATGCGACATCTTCGATGGTGACGCTGATGCGATGGGTGGATGAGGGTAAGGGCGATCTGGTGATTTCCGATGTCATCATGCCCGATGGCAACGGGCTTGAGGCATTGCCCGAGATTACCTCCAAACGCCCCGGCCTGCCGGTGATCGTGATCTCGGCGCAAAACACGATCACCACGGCGGTAAAGGCGACAGAGCAGGACGCCTATGACTATCTGCCCAAACCTTTCGATCTGCCCGATCTTATGAAACGGGCCGCGCGCGCCCTTGAGGTCAAGCGCCGTGCGCCCGCCCGCCCCAATGAGGCGCCTGATACGGGGGGTGAGCTTCCCCTGGTCGGGCGTACCCCGGCGATGCAGGCGCTTTACCGGCTGGTTGCACGGGTGATGAACACCGATCTGTCGGTGCTGATCACCGGCGAAAGCGGTACCGGCAAATCGCTGATCGCGCGCGCCATTCACGATTTCAGCGACCGGCGCAGCCTGCCTTTCGTGGTGGCAACGGTCGGCGATCTGGCGGCGATCGACGGGCCGACCACGGTTCTGTCGCGGGCGCGCGGCGGCTCGATCCTGTTTGACGAGGTGGGCGATCTGGACGATGCCAGTCAGGCGCGGCTGGTGCGAATGCTGGACGCCTTTGGCGATACCGCGCCGCGCGTGATGGCCAGCAGTCAGGTTGATCTGGCGGCCCGGATGGAGGCGGGCGGCTTTCGTCAGGATCTTTTCTATCGTCTGGGCGGGGTTACCCTGTCGGTGCCCAACCTGCGCACAAGGGTCGATGACATCCCGCTTCTGGCCGATTATTTTCTGGCCCGCGCGGTGCGCGACGGTCTGAACCTGCGGCATTTTTCCGATGAGGCGCTTGAGCTGATGCGCCTTTACAGCTGGCCGGGCAATGTGCGCCAGCTTGAAAACACCATCCGCCATCTTGTCGTCACCTCTTCGGAGCCGGTGATCACCCGCTCGGAGGTCGAAGCGGTGCTGAGCAATCAGCCCGCGGTGGAGCCTGTGGTCAGCGGCGGCGATGGTGACAAGCTGTCGGCCTCGGTCGGAAAGCATCTGCGCCGGTACTTTGACCTTCACGCCGGCGAATTACCGCCGCCGGGCCTTTATCAGCGGATTTTGCGCGAGGTAGAGCTGCCTTTGATAGAGATTGCACTGGATGCAACGGCCGGAAATCAGGCGAAATGTGCCGATCTTCTGGGGATCAACCGCAATACATTGAGAAAGAAGATCACCGAGCTGGATATCCACGTGACACGCCGCCGCCGGTTGATGTAAAAGGGCAACAGGCCTGTTGCTGACAGGGCGCAGATTCTGCAGCAGCCAGAGCCGACGGCGGTAATATCAAAAACAAAGAGGCACCCCTTTGCGGAGCCTGGGCAAAAGTTCAACCTGGGAGAAAGTCAGCAGGCTTCGGCGGCAGCGCCGGGTTCAGAATATTGCGGCGCTGGGGCTGGTACTGCTGGGTCCGGTTCTGGCCTTTCTGACCTTTCTGGTGCTGGGCCCTCTGGACCGTCCGGGCAGCGATGCGGCCCTGCGCGGCGTGCTTCTGGCCGATCTGGTTTATATCCTTGTGGTGGCGACGCTGGTTCTGGGCCGCGTGGCCCAGATGATCGCGGCCCGGCGGGCGCGGTCGGCAGGCTCGCGGCTGCATCTGCGGCTGACCGGGGTTTTCGCGCTTCTGGCGCTGATCCCTACGGTTCTGGTGGCGGTCTTTGCCGGCGTGACCATCAACATGGGGGTCGAGGGCTGGTTTTCCGACCGGGTGCGGCAGGTGGTTGGCAATTCGCTTGCCGCCGCCGAGGCGTATCAGGACGAACAGCGGCGCGATCTGATCACCGACACTCAGGCGCTGGCCAATTATCTGACCCGGGCGCGGGCGCAGAACTTCTTTTTGTCCAACGGCGATCTGCGCCAGCTTTTGACGCGCGGTCAGGCGCAGGTTCAGCGCGGCCTGCGCGAGGCTTATGTGATCAACAGTGCCGCCCAGATCGAAGCGCGCGGCGAGCGGTCGTATCTGTTCGATTTCGAAGCCCCCAGCGCCGATCAGATCAAACGCGCAACCGATGGTGAAACGGTTCTGATCAAGGATTGGAACAATAACGAATTTCGGGTCCTGCTAAAGCTGCGCGGATTTCCCGACCGGTTTCTTTATGTCTCGCGCAATGTCGATGGCGATATCCTGAACCTTCTTGATGATACGCAGAAATCGGCGCTGTTCTATCAGCAGCTTGAAACCGAAAGGGGCCGGCGCCTGTTCGAGTTCGGGCTGATCTATCTGGGCTTTGCCCTTGTGCTTATTCTGGCGGCGATCTGGCTGGGCCTGTGGTTTGCCGAGCGGCTGTCGCGCCCGGTCGGGCGGCTTGCCGGCGCCGCGCAGCGTGTCGGCGCGGGCGATCTGGATGTGCAGGTCGTCGAGGAAGAGGGCGATGACGAGATCGCCATGCTGGGCCGCTATTTCAACCAGATGACCCGGCAGCTGAAGGGCCAGCGCGAGACGCTGATGGATAACAACCGCCAGATCGAAAGGCGGCGCCGCTTGTTCGATTCCGTTCTGTCGTCGGTGACATCGGGGGTGATCGGTCTTGATCCGGACGGGCGCGTGGCCTTTGTAAACCGCTCGGCCAAGCGGCTTCTGGCGCTTGGCGCGGGCGAGGATCGGGCCGATGCCCTGGCCGTGGCGGTGCCCGAGTTCGGGCCGCTTTTCGACCGGCTGCTGGCAGGGCGGGCCGATATCGCGCAGGAAGAGATCAAGCTGACCCGCGGCGGGCAGCTTGAAAACCTGCTGGTGCGCCTGTCGACCCGGCGCAATGAGGATGGCACGCTTGAGGGCTATGTCGTGGCCTTTGACGATGTGACCGATCTGGTCGCCGCCCAGAGGATGGCCGCATGGGGCGATGTCGCGCGCCGGATTGCGCATGAGATCAAGAACCCGCTGACCCCGATTCAGCTTTCTGCCGAACGGCTTAAGCGCAAGTTCCTGCCGAAACTGGGCGAGGATGGCGAAGCGCTTGAACAGATGACCGAGGTGATCATCCGCCAGACCAACGATCTGCGCCGGATTGTCGATGAGTTTTCCAAATTTGCCCGCATGCCCGAGCCTGAGCGCCGCGATCTGGACCTTATGAAACTGGTGGCCGATGCGGTGGTGCTGCAAAAGGCCGGGCAGCCGGATGTCAAATTCGTGGTCGATCTGCCCGATCATCCGGTGATGGCGGAACTGGACGAGACGATGATCGGTCAGGCGCTGACCAATCTGATCAAGAACGCCGGCGAAGCGATCGAGACGCGCCGGCAAAGCGACGGCGGCTTCCGGCCCGAGATCCGGATCTCGCTGATCCCCGACGGCACAACGGCGCAGATTACCATCGCCGACAATGGCATCGGCCTGCCGCAAGACCGGTTGCGGCTATTCGAGCCTTATGTCACCACGCGCGAAAACGGCACCGGCCTTGGCCTGCCGATCGTCAAGAAGATCATCGAGGAACATGGCGGAACGCTGACGCTTACCGATGCGCCCGCCTTTGGCAAAGACGCCCATCGCGGCGCAATGGCAAGGGTGTCCTTGCCGGTAATTGGTGCGGAAACTTCAATTTTTAAACAGGAACTGGCTGGGTAATATGGGCGATATTCTGATTGTCGATGACGAAAAAGACATTCGCGAACTGGTGTCGGATATTCTGGTGGACGAGGGGTATTCGACCCGTCTGGCCTCGAACGCGGATGAATGTATGGATCAGATCAACGCCGAGGAACCGGCGCTGATGATCCTTGATATCTGGCTCAAGGACAGCCGGATGGATGGGATCGACATTCTCAAGACCGTCAAACGCGACAATCCCAATATCCCGGTGGTGATCATCTCGGGCCATGGCAATATCGAGATCGCCGTCGCCGCGATCAAACAGGGCGCTTATGATTTCATCGAAAAGCCCTTTAATATCGATCAGCTGATGGTGGTGATCGGCCGGGCGATGGAAACCTCGCGGCTGCGTCAGGAAAACAATCAGCTGAAGCGCAAGAATATCTCGGCCGCCGTGATGATCGGATCAAGTACGCCCTTCAAGGCCCTGAAAGCGCAGCTTGACAAGGTCACCAAATCCAATGGCCGGGTGATGCTGAGCGGGCCTGCCGGTGTCGGCAAAGAGGTCGCGGCGCGCTATATCCACGTCAATTCCAACCGCGCCGACGGCCCCTTTGTCAGCGTCAATTCCGCCTCGATTCAGCCCGAGCGCATGGAAGAGGTTCTGTTCGGCCGCGAAACGCCCGAGCGCGGGGTCGAACCGGGGCTTCTGGAAGAGGCGCATAACGGCATCCTCTATTTCGACGAAATTGCCGATATGCCGCTGGGAACACAGTCGAAAATCCTGCGGGTTCTGATCGACCAGCAGTTTCAGCGCGTCGGCGGGGCCGATAAGGTTCGGGTCGATATCCGGGTCATCTCGAGCACGACAAAGGATCTGAGCGTCGAGGTTCAGGCCGGAAATTTCCGTCAGGAGCTGTTTCACCGGCTCAATGTCGTGCCGATCAAAGTGCCCTCGCTTGAGGACCGGCGCGAGGATATTCCCGAACTGGCCGCGCATTTCATCACCATCTGCAACAAGGAGCAGGGCCTGCCGCGCCGCGAGCTGACCAGCGAGGCCGAGGCGCTGCTGCAGACCATGCTCTGGCCGGGCAATGTGCGGCAGCTGAAAAATATTATCGAGCGGGTCTTGATCCTTGGCGCCGACAGCGGCCCGATTGACGCGCGCGAATTGCCCAGCCACGAAGAGCAGCAGCCGGATGCCGGCCGGGTGGTCCTGTCATCCTCGCTGGCGATGCTGCCCCTGCGCGAGGCGCGCGAATTGTTTGAACGCGAATATCTGATGACCCAGATCAACCGCTTTGGCGGGAATATCTCGCGCACGGCGACCTTTGTGGGAATGGAAAGATCGGCGCTGCACCGCAAGCTGAAATCGCTCAATGTCGTCACCTCGAACAAGGCCGGCGCGCGGGTCGCCTATGTCGAAGAGGAAGAGGCCCGCAGCGACTGATTGACCCTGCGCGCCGCTTCTGCCATTCAGGGCTTCACAATATCGCGGGACGGTAAGGTAAGGCATGAAGGTCATTATCTGCGGCGCTGGTCAGGTGGGCTGGCAGATCGCGCGCCATCTTTCAGGTGAAAAGAACGATGTGACGGTGGTTGACAACAACCCCGATCTGGTGCGCCGGGCGACCGAGACGCTGGATGTTCAGGGCATTGCCGGTCACGCCAGCTATCCTGACGTTCTGGACCGGGCCGGGGCAGGGGACGCCGATATGATCATCGCCGCCACCCATTCGGACGAGGTGAATATGGTCACCTGTCAGGTGGCCCATTCGGTGTTCTCGATCCCGCGCAAGATCGCGCGTCTGCGCGCGCAAAGCTATCTGACGGCGATCTATTCCGATCTTTACCGGCGCGATCACATGCCTATCGATGTCGTCATCTCGCCCGAGCGCGAGGTGGCCGAGGCGGCGCTGCGGCGGCTGAATGCGCCGGCGGCCTTTGACACCGAGATGTTTCTGGAAGGGCGCGCCCAGCTTCTGGGCCTGTCGCTGGACGAGGATTGTCCGGTCATCAACACGCCCCTCAGGCAGCTGACCGATCTTTTCTCGACCCTGCGGGCCACGGTGGTCGGGGTACGCCGCGAGGGGCGGCTTTTTGCCCCCGATCCGGCCGATCAGCTGTTTGGCGGTGACGACATCTATGTGTTCGTCCATGCCGAAGACGTCAGCCGCACGCTGGAGATTTTCGGCAAGACCAACCGCAAGCAGGAGCGGGTGGTGATCATCGGCGGCGGTAATGTCGGCCTGTCGGTCGCCACCAAACTGGAAGAGCGGACCGAAAGGGTGCGCGTCAAGGTCATCGAGAAGAACCGCGCCTGCGCCGAACGCGCCGCCGATGCGCTTGAGCGGACGATTGTCCTGCATGGTGACGGGCTGAACGCCGAGATGATGGCCGAAGCCAACGTCAGCCGCGCCGATGCCATTCTGGCGGTCACCGATGATGACAAGACCAACCTTCTGGCGGCGGTGCGGGCCAAGGCGGCGGGCGCGCGCATGGCAATCTGTCTGGTCAATGATCCCACGCTGGTGCCGCTGATGGGCCCGCTGAACATCGACGCCTATATCAACCCGCGCCAGACGACGGTGTCTTCGATCCTGCGCCATATCCGCCACGGGCGGGTGCGCATCGTCTATTCCATCGGCGACGCCGAGGCCGAGGTGATCGAGGCGCAGGTCCTGTCAACCTCGCCCATCGCCGGGCGGATGATCCGCGACATCGAGTTTCCCGAGGGCGTTCTGGTCGGGGCGGTCATGAAGGACGGCAAGGCGATCAAACCCACCGGCCAGACAAGGATCGAGGAAAACGACGTTATCGCGCTTTTCGCGATGGCCGGCGATGTGCCCGAGGTCGAGAGGCTGTTGCAGGTCTCGATCGACTTTTTCTGACCGATGCGCGGCTGGCTGTCGGATCTTTCCCTGTTTCTGCAAATGGCGGGCGTTGGGGCGCTTGCCATGTATGCGCCGGCGCTGTTTGCGCTTTCGCAGGAGGATTTTCACGCGTCTAGGGCGTTTTTCTATTCCGGCACGCTGTTTTTGTTCCTGATCGCGATGACCGGTCTGGCGATGGCCAATCTGCGCCGGCGGCTGGATGCGCGCAATCAGCTCTTGTCGCTTCTGGGGGCCTTTGCGCTTTTGCCCGTCATGCTGGCGGTTCCCTTTAACGAGGTTCTGGATACCACATCCTTCTTTAACGCCTATTTCGAAATGGTTTCCTCGCTGACCACCACGGGCGCCACACTGTTTGACGAGCCTGAGCGGCTCAGCGCGACACTGCATTTCTGGCGCGGGATCGTTGGCTGGATGGGCGGGTTTCTGGCATGGGTGATGGCGGCGGCCATTCTGGCGCCGATGAACCTTGGGGGCTTTGAGGTATCTTCGACCGATACCGCCGGTCAGGGCGCGCGGCATTTCTCGCAAATCTCGAAAGTTGCCAATGCCTCTGAACGGATGGCGCGCTTTGCGGCGATGCTTTTGCCGGTTTATACCGGTCTGACGTTGGTGCTGTGGATCGGGCTGATCCTTGCCGGCGATTCGCCCTATGTCGGGCTGATCCATGCGATGTCGACCCTCTCGACCAGCGGGATTTCCCCCGTTGGCGGGCTGGCCGGGGCCGACAGCGGCCGTCTGGGCGAATTGCTGATCTTTTTCTTTCTGATCTTTGCGCTTAGCCAGAAAACCTTTCTGCCCGGGCGCGACCGCGACTGGCCGGCCAGCCTGTGGTCGGACCCCGAGATCCGGATCGGGTTGATGATCGTGATCGTGGTGCCCAGCCTTTTGTTCCTGCGCCACTGGATCGGCGCCTATGAGATCAACGATCAGGAGGATATCCCGGCCGCCTTCAGCTCGCTCTGGGGCGGGTTCTTTACCGTTTTTTCCTATCTGACGACCGCCGGGTTCGAAAGCGCCGACTGGATCAGCGCCAGCAGCTGGTCGGGCCTGAGAACGCCGGGGATGATCCTGATGGGGCTGGCGGTCTTTGGCGGCGGCGTGGCAACGACCGCCGGGGGAGTGAAACTGTTCCGGGTCTATGCGCTGTTCAAACATGGCGTGCGCGAGATCGAAAAGCTGAGCCATCCCTCATCGGTCGGCGGGCAGGGGGCAACGGCGCGTCTGATCCGCCGCAAGGGCGCCTATATCGCCTGGATATTCTTTATGCTCTTTGCCCTGTCGATTGCGCTGATCACGCTGGCGCTGGCGCTGACGGGTATCGATCTGGAGCCTGCGATGATATTCAGCGTCTCGGCCTTGTCGACAACCGGTCCGCTGGCCGTCGTCGCCGGAGAGACGCCCTATTCCTATACCGATCTGGATATTCTGGCCAAATCGATCCTTGCCGCGGCGATGATTTTGGGCCGGCTTGAGGCATTGGCGATCATCGCTCTTTTCAACCCGCAGTTCTGGCGTAACTAAGACATCATGCCTAACTTGGCCGTTTAGGGCTGGAAACTGGCGCTTAGGCGCGACATAATCGGTCTGAATTACCCGAGGGACTGCCGGCTGAGGGCAGAGAAAAGAAAAAAAGGCTAGAAAAATAATGGCTGCCGACAAGCAAAATTTGCAAGACGCATTCCTGAATCATGTTCGCAAGACCAAAGTTCCGGTCACGATTTTCCTGATCAATGGCGTAAAATTGCAGGGTGTCATCACTTGGTTCGATAACTTTTGTGTGCTGCTGCGCCGCGATGGACAGTCGCAACTGGTCTATAAACACGCAATCTCAACCATCATGCCGGCCCAGCCGATCAGCCTTTATGATGGTGAAGAATAAGCGCCATGGCCGATGACGCGGGGCTGACCCGCGCCTGGGTTCTGCATCCCGATATCAAGACCGATCAGGGCCGCCGAAATCCCGCCGCCTCGCTGGAAGAGGCGCGCGCGCTGGCGCTGGCCTTGCCGGGGCTTGAGGTCGTGGGCGCCGCTGTCGTGCCCTTGCCGCGGGCGCGCCCGGGAGAGCTTTTCGGGAAGGGCAAACTGGCCGAGCTGGGCGCGCAGTTTCACGATAGAGAGATTGATCTGGTTCTGATCGACGGCGCGATCACCCCGGTGCAGCAGCGCAATCTTGAGCGTGACTGGGGCGTCAAGATCCTTGACCGGACGGGGCTGATCCTTGAGATTTTCGCCGACCGCGCCCGCACCCGTGAAGGCGTGCTTCAGGTCGAACTGGCCGCGCTGTCCTATCAGCGCACGCGGCTGGTGCGCGCCTGGACCCACCTTGAGCGTCAGCGTGGCGGGCTGGGGTTTGTCGGCGGTCCGGGCGAGACCCAGATCGAGGCCGACCGCCGCGCCATTGACGAGGCGATCACGCGGCTGCGCCGGCAACTGGCCAAGGTCGTCAAAACCCGCCAGTTGCACCGCGCCTCGCGCGCCAAGGTGCCCTATCCGATCGTGGCGCTGGTGGGCTATACCAACGCGGGAAAATCGACGCTGTTCAACCGGCTGACCGGCGCCGAGGTGATGGCCCGCGACATGCTTTTTGCCACCCTCGACCCCACGATGCGCGCCGTGACCCTGCCCTCGGGGACCGAGATCATTCTGTCCGACACGGTTGGCTTTATCTCGGACCTGCCGACCGAGCTTGTCGCGGCGTTCCGCGCCACGCTGGAAGAGGTTCTGGCCGCCGATCTGATTGTGCATGTGCGCGACATCTCGCATCCGGGCACCGAAGAGCAGGCGCGCGATGTCACGGGTATTCTGGCCGGGCTGGGCGTGGGGCAGGACACGCCGGTGATCGAGCTTTGGAACAAGATCGATCTTGTCGCGCCGGATGAGCGCGACACATTGGCGGCGCGCGCCAAGCGGCGCGAGGATGTTTACATCGTCTCGGCCATAGGGGGCGAGGGGATGGGTGCGCTTCTGGAAGCCATTTCACAGCGGCTGGAGGCGCCCACCCAAGGGGCCGAGCTAAAGCTGAGCTTTGCCGAGGGGCGCAAGCGGGCGTGGCTTTTCGATCACGCCACTGTGATAAAAGAGGTTGAAACCGAAGAAGGTTGGACTATTTTTGTTGAATGGACGGCACGGAAACGGGCTGAATTCGAACAACTATAGGAAAACATACAGGTATTTTCATGAGTGTCCTCGTTCTCTATCTGTTGACGGTAACGGTGTTTCTTCTGCTGGATATGCTGGCGCTGCACTATGTCATCGGTCCGGTTTTTCACACTCGCATCAGCACCATCATGCTGGACAATCCGCGCTTTGCGCCGGCGGCGGCCTTTTATCTTTTTTATGTCGGGGCGCTGATCTGGCTGGTCGTGCTGCCGGCGGATAACGCTGGTTCACTCACCCTTTTGGCGATGAATGCGGCGATCTTTGGCGCTGCCGCTTACGGCACTTATGAGTTTACCAATCTGGCAACGCTGCGCGGCTGGAGCTGGATGCAGGTGATTGTCGATCTGACATGGGGCACGACCCTGACCACGGTTTCGGCGGTCACGGGCCTGTGGCTGACGCATAAGTTCGGTTTTGCCTGACCCCGGTCAGGGGCTGCTGGCACCGGCAGGCTCGATCCGGGTGATGCCGACCGCCGCGGCGCGGGCCAGCGCGGGGTCCAGTGACATGGGCACATATTCGCCCCGCCGCCAAAGCTCGCCCAGATTATCATAAAACCGCGACAGCGGATTGCCCGACTGCCCGGTCGAGGTGATAAAGACCGAACTGTCGGGATCGGCGAAATCATAGACCCCGCGATAGCCGGCGGCATGGACGTTCTGGAACGGATCGGGCTCTTTGCCCGAGGTGACGCCGCGCATCAGCGTATTGTCGCCGCCGCTGGTCGACTGGCGGATGTTCACGAACCATTTGAGGATCGGCACATTGCCCAGAACCGGGTGATCCTGCACCGCCTGATGCGCATCGCCCCAGCGCAGCGAGGCAAGCGATCCGCCATAACGCTCTTTGATCCACAAAAGCGCGTCATCCAGCGCCTGACGCGAAATCTCGTCACAGGTTTCGCGCTTGACCGATTGCACCACATCGCACCAGACCGAGGCGCCGTTCACATCGCGGAACACACGCTCGATAAACAGCGGCTCGACCCGGGTAAAGGCATTGGCCAGCGGGCCCATTTCGTCGCGGATCAGACGCTCCTGCAGGGCGCGCACCCAGGCGGCATAGATCAAGGGCTCGGGCAGGTGCTCGTTCATCTCGCCGTTCCAGTCGGCTAGAAGTTTCAGCGCCTCCTGCCGGCGCCGTTCGACCGTGCCCTCGGGCGCGGCCTCGCCGGTGAACCACAGATCCTTGCCGATCAGCGGCAAGAGTGAGCGCGCGCTATAGCTGACGGTGTCAAGCTGCGCCTCGATAAAGCTTTCGCGGGTATGCACCTTGCGGCTTTGCATCAGCTTGCGCAGCCGGTTGATCCGCTGGGTGTCGCCCCAGAAATACGAGACGTGAAAGGGAAAGGGCCGGTCGACGGTCTTGTTGTTGGTATTGCCCAGAATGCCGCCCTGAGGGGCGATAAATTCGGGGTTGGCGGAATAATCGGCGCGCCCCTGCCAGCGGTTCTGCGGCAGCCAGCCGGGCGTCGGCAGGCGCCCCTTGCTTTGGTTGCCCGCCGCGCGAAGCGGCATCGCGCCGATGGTCTTCATCGCGATGTTCTTTTGATCGACCACCGTCAGGTTTTGCGAAGGCGCGATGAAGTCCTTGCCCGCCGCCACTGCCTGTTCCACGGATTTGGAGGTTTCAATCGCCCGCGCGGCCGACATGGTCGTGTCCTTGTCGGTCAAAAGCGTCCATGCGACCGTGGCGACATGCCCCGGCGGGGTTATCGCGCCCAGATTGTAATGCTCGGGCGGCAGAACCGGGCCATTGTCGGTCCAGCGCAGCTTGATCGTGACCGGCGCGCCATCCTTGACCTGAATGATACTGTCGCGGGTTTTGAATGGCTTATAGCCATCGGGGGTCAGATATTCCTCCGGATTATCGGGGTTCAGCTTTTCGATGTGGACGTCCTGATCGTCCATATAGGACGAGGTGACGGCCCAGCCCAGATCGGCGCTGCGCCCGGCCATGACAACCGGCATTCCCGGAATCGTCCCGCCGATCACCCCGCCTGACGACAGCTCGAGCCGCGCCAGATACCAGACCGTCGGCGCGGTCAGCGCCATATGCGGATCATTGGCCAGAAGCGTGCCGCCCGAGGCCGAGCGCGAGGGCGCGGCGGCAAAGGCGTTCGAGGCGCCGGCAAAGGCGCGCGCGCGAAACGGTGAAAGCGGATCGTTCAGCATGCTGTCATCGGCCCGGGCGCTGTTCCAGCCGGGAAGCACCCCCGGCACCAGCGCGGCGTAATCGGGCAGGGCGGCAATGCCCGGGCCCGGCGCATCGGGCAGGATATCGGCCACCCGTGCGGGCGGAAGCAAAAGCGAGGTGCGCGCGCGGATCACCTCTTCTTCCAGCTGGGCCGACAATTGCAGGCCCATCAGTTTGAGAATGGCAAGGCTGTCGGCGGGCCGCCATGGCGCGATGTCACGCGAAAACAGGAAAAACTCGGGCGCGCCGCGACCCAGCGCATTGTCATTGACGGTTTTCAGCCAGCCGTTGACGCCGGCGGCATAGGCGGTCAGCGCGGCCTTGGTCGGCGCATCCTGCGCTTCGAAGGAGGCCTGCGCCAGCCCGTAAAGATCAAGCCGCCGCAAGAGTTTGTCGATGTTCAGCGTGCGCTTGCCGAAAAGCTCGGACAGGCGCCCCTCGGCGGTGCGGCGCATCATCGTCATCTGCCACAGCCGGTCCTGCGCATGGGCAAAGCCCAGCCCGTAATAGACATCGGCGTCGGTCTTGCCGAAAATATGCGGCACATTGGCCTGATCGCGGACAATCTCGATCGGGGCTGTCGGGCCCTGCAATGTCCATGTAGCGTTGTAGTCGGGCAGAGAGCGTGAGGCCAGATAATAGGCAAAGATCACCGCCGCGATGACAAGAACACATAACGCCAGAAAGACGCGGAGGATCCAGCGAAAGCTTCGGGCCATGGTCTGACGATATCTCCTGCAGAGTTGACGGGCGCGGTGGGTCGGGTATGTCGGTAGGCAGAGTAATGGCACAAGGCAAAAGGGGAACACCATGGCGAAAATTGCATTTCTGGGACTGGGCGTCATGGGATTTCCGATGGCCGGACATCTGGCCGCTGCGGGCCATGAGGTGACGGTCTATAACCGCAGCGCCGCCAAATCCGAGGCATGGCTGGCCGCGCATAAAGGAAAGGCCGCAAAAACCCCCGCAGAGGCGTCAAAAGGCGCCGAATTCGTGATGTCATGCGTCGGCAATGACGACGATCTGCGCCAGATCTGTCTTGGCGAGACGGGGGCATTTGCCGGGATGAGCCCCGGCGCGATATTCGTCGATCACACAACTGTGTCCGCGGCCGTCACGCGCGAGCTTTATGCCGAGGCCGACAGCAGGCAGATCAGCTTTGTCGATGCGCCGATCTCGGGCGGGCAGGCAGGGGCCGAAAACGGCCAGCTTGTGGTGATGTGCGGCGGCGACGAGGGCGCCTATGCCCGCGCCGAGCCGGTGATCGCCGCCTATTCCAAACTGTGCAAACGGCTGGGCGAAAGCGGCGCGGGGCAGTTGACCAAGATGGTTAATCAGATCTGTATCGCCGGTCTGGTGCAGGGCCTGTCAGAGGGGCTTCACTTTGCCGAAAAGGCGGGGCTGGACGGGCGCGCGGTGGTCGAGGTGATCGGCGGCGGGGCCGCGGGATCGTGGCAGATGGTCAACCGCTATGAGACAATGCTGGACGATGAGTTCGAACATGGCTTCGCGGTGGACTGGATGCGCAAGGATCTGGGAATCTGCCTGAGCACGGCCGATGAAAACGGCGCCTCGCTGCCGGTGACGGCGCTGGTCGATCAGTTCTACAAGGATGTTCAGAAGCTGGGCGGCGGGCGCTGGGATACGTCGAGCCTGATCCGGCGGCTGCGCGCAATGGGCTGAGGCGCCGCCCGCCAAGGCGGGCGGGATGAGTATTTTTGCAAAGAAGAAAGGGCGCGCGCCCAAAGCGTTTTGCGTTTAACTCGTGACATGCGGCATCACCTAAGGCGTTGAAATCTTTGATTTCAGGCAGGGTTAGGTGATGCAGGTTTAACGCGAAATGCCCTAGGGGATGATGCGGGTGTATTTGGTGCCTTCGAGCGTGGCGCCGATCAGCAGGCCGGTCTGGCCGAAGACCACTGCGATCACCGGGCTGAGCGCGGTGGTGGTTTCAGCGGCAAGATTGGCGCCCTTGTCCTTGAAGGCATATTCGATATCGCCGCCGGCGGCCCAGCCTTGCGAGGCGCGGAAATCGGCCAGCGCCTCCTGTGTCATGAAAAACAGGACATGGGCGTATTGCTGGGCGCCGATCTGAAAGCCGAAGGTGCCGGTGGCGGCCGAGTAGTAATCGACATTCATGCCGTTGATGCGCAGCGCGCCGCGCCCGTAGGAGCCGCCAAGCCCGAAACCGGCCTTGGTGATCAGCGGCATCACCAGCATGCCGGCGGCCTTGTCCACCAGATCGTTGGTGCCGGGGTATTTCTGCGCCATATATTCGAGGGTCGATTCAACGCGCGCATCGATCCGGGCGGCACCCGAGGACCCGATGCCGTTGCCGCAGGCGGCAAGGGTTGTGAGTGCTCCGGTGCCGACCAGAAATTTCCGCCGCGAATAGCCTACTTGTGACAAACTGCTCATTTCATTGTCCTTACATGCCTGTGGTTCCGGCGGTTTTCCCGCTCTCGCCGGTGATTATAGGGCATGGGCCGGGGCCTGTCATCAGGCCATCGCATGGGCGGCGGTGAGTGCTGCGCGGCGCGGGCGGTTACCCGCCGTTCAAAAGCCGTGCCACCTGCGGTGCAAAATAGGTAAGGATCCCGTCGCAACCTGCTCTTTTAAAGGAAAGAAGGCTTTCCATCATGACCTTTTCGCCATCGATCCAGCCGTTATCGGCCGCCGCGCGGATCATCGCGTATTCGCCCGAGACCTGATAGGCGAAGGTTGGCACGCCAAAGCCGGTTTTGACCCGGTGGCAGATGTCGAGATAGGCAAGCCCCGGTTTGACCATGACCATATCGGCGCCTTCGGAGAGATCGCGCTGGATCAGGCGCATGGCTTCGTCCGAGTTGCCCGGATCCATCTGATAGGTCTTTTTATCGCCCACCAGCAGCCCCGAGGCGCCCACCGCATCGCGGAACGGGCCATAAAAGGCGCTTGCGTATTTGGCTGCGTAGGAGAGGATGAGGGTGTCTTTGTAACCTTCGGATTCCAAAGCATTTCGCATGGCGGCAATACGCCCGTCCATCATATCGGAAGGGCCGAGGATATCGGCGCCCGCCGCCGCCTGCGCCAGCGACATGCGCACCAAAGCCTCGACGCTTTCGTCATTGACGATGACGCCGCCGCGCACGATCCCGTCATGACCATTGGCGTTATAGGGATCAAGCGCCACATCGCTCATCACGGCGATCTGGGGCACGGCGTCCTTGATCGCGCGGATCGCGCGGTTG
>JASBSV010000104.1 GCA_030148745.1 Paracoccaceae bacterium | reverse complement strand
TCCCAGATCATGACGCGCGAGGCGTTCGAGAACGCGATTGTCATCAACTCGGCCATCGGCGGGTCGACCAATGCGCCGATCCACCTGAACGGCATCGCGCGGCATCTGGGCGTAAAGCTGGACAATGACGACTGGCAGGGGCTGGGCCATAAGGTGCCCTTGCTGGTGAACCTGCAGCCGGCGGGCGAATATCTGGGCGAGGATTATCACCATGCCGGCGGCGTGCCCGCGGTGATTGGCGAATTGCTGAAAGCGGGGCTTTTGCCGCATCCGGGGGCGATCACCGCAAACGGGCGCACGATGGCGGAAAACTGCGGCAGCACGCTAAGCCAGAACAGCGATGTGATCTTCAGCGCCGGCAAACCGATGCTGGCGGATGCGGGCTTTATCAATCTCAAGGGCAATCTTTTTGACAGCGCGATCATGAAAACCAGCGTGATCTCCTCCGAGTTTCGCGAGCGCTATCTGTCGAACCCCGATGATCCCGATGCGTTCGAGGGGCGCGCGATTGTCTTTGACGGGCCCGAGGATTTTCACCGCCGGATCGACGATGAAAGCCTTGGCATCGATGAACACTGTATCCTTTTCATGCGCGGCGCGGGGCCCATCGGCTATCCCGGCGGGGCCGAGGTGGTGAACATGCGCCCGCCTGCATACCTTTTGAAAAAAGGGATCCACGCCCTGCCCTGCATCGGCGATGGCCGCCAGTCCGGCACATCGGGCAGCCCTTCGATCCTGAACGCCTCGCCCGAAGCCGCCGATGGTGGCGGGCTGGCGCTTGTGGCGACGGGCGACAGGGTGCGCATCGATCTGCGCAAATGCACCGCCGATATGCTGGTGGATGAGGACGAGCTGGCGCGCCGCCGCGCCGCCCTGCCCGAACGCCCCTTTGCCCCCGAAAGCCAATCGCCGTGGCAGGAGATCTTTCGCGAAAAGGTTCGCCCCTTCAGCGAAGGGATGACCCTGCGCGGCGCAGATAAATTCAAGGATATCGCCCATAAGGCGATGCCACGCGACAACCACTAAGCGGAGAAAAGACAGTGAAACTTGTACGTTACGGAGAGATGGGCGCAGAAAAGCCCGGGATGATCGACACCGATGGCACATTGCGCGATCTGTCAGATCATGTGGCCGATATCGCGGGCGATGCCCTGTCGGATGAGACGCTGGCGCGTTTGCGCGCGCTTGATCCGGGCGCCCTGCCCGCCGTGCCCGGCACCCCGCGCCTTGGCGCCTGTGTCGGCAATATCGGTAAATTCATGTGTATCGGGCTGAACTTTTCCGATCACGCCGCCGAAACCGGCGCGCCGATCCCCGATCATCCGATCCTCTTTCTGAAGGCCAATTCGGCCGTCGTTGGCCCCAATGACGATGTGGTGATGCCGCGCGGATCGACCTCGACCGACTGGGAGGTCGAACTGGGCGTGGTGATCGGCAAGGCGGCCAAATACGTCAGCGCCGACGATGCGCTGGATTATGTCGCGGGCTATTGCGTGATCAACGACGTCTCGGAGCGGCATTTCCAGACCCAGCTGACCGGCCAGTGGACCAAGGGCAAATCCTGCGACACATTCGGCCCCACCGGCCCGTGGCTGGTGACCCGCGACGAGGTTGGCGATGTTCAAAAGCTGGCGATGGAGCTGAATGTCAACGGCAAGCGGATGCAGACCGGCAATACCGATACGATGATCTTTACCGTCGCTCAGATCATCGAACATCTGTCGGGCCTGATGACGCTGCATCCGGGCGATGTCATCTCGACCGGGACGCCGCCGGGCGTGGGCATGGGGATGAAACCACCGCACTATCTGAAAGAGGGCGATGTGATCGACCTGACCATCGAAGGTCTGGGCACCCAGCGCCAGACCGTCAGGCAGGACGCGTAATGGCCACGGCGGCCAGGCCCGAGCTTTTGCTGATCGGTCCCGCAACCCAAAGGATGCGGGACCGGATGGCGGCGGATTTCACCATTCACGAGCTTTTCGCCCTTGAAGATGCCGATGGGTTTCTGGCCGAACATGGCGCCAGCATCACGGCGGTGGCGACCGATGGGCATTACGGGGTGAAACCCGATATCATGGCGCATCTGCCGAACCTGCGCATCATCTCATGCTATGGGGTGGGCTATGACAATATCGATGCCTCCGCCTGCGCGTCGCGCGGCGTCATGGTCACCCATACGCCCGATGTCCTGAATGCCGAGGTCGCCAATACCGCGCTGATGCTGTTTCTGGCGCTCTCGCGCCGGCTGTTGCGCGATGACGCCTATGTGCGCGCCGGCCGCTGGGCCTCCGACGGTCCTGCGCCGCTTACCCGCTCGGCCGAGAACCGGCGCGTCGGCATTCTGGGACTGGGGCGCATCGGGCAAGAGATCGCACGCAAGCTTGGCGCCTTTAACGCCACCATCGCCTATCATTCGCGCCGGAAAAAGCCGGATGTTCCCTATCGCTATTACGCCGATCTGACGGAAATGGCGCGCGATGTTGATACGCTGATCTGCATCACGCCGGGCGGGGCGGCAACGCGCCATCTGGTCAGCCGCGCGGTGATCGACGCTTTGGGCCCTGACGGTACGCTGATCAACGTCGGGCGCGGCACCGTGGTGGATGAGGCCGCATTGGTCACCGCCCTTGAGGAAGGGCGCCTTGGCAATGCCGGCCTTGATGTCTTTGAAGACGAGCCGAATGTGCCCAGCCCCCTGATGGCGATGGAAAACGTCATCCTTCTGCCCCATGTGGGCAGCGCCACGGTTGAAACGCGTCAGGCGATGGGCGATCTGGTGACCGACAACCTGCACCGCTTCATCACCGATGGCACGGTAATCTCACCCGTGCCCGAATGCCGCGATCTGGCACAGGCATGACCGCGATCCGCGATCTCGAGGTGCGGCTTTTCAACGTGCCGCTGGACGAGGTTCTGGTCGATGCCAAACACGGCGATCACACATTTTTCCAGCTGGTCACGGTGACGATCACGCTGGAGGATGGCAAGAGCGGCACCGGATACACCTATACCGGCGGCAAGGGCGGGCACGCGATTGCCGCGATGATCCGCCACGATCTGGCGCCCTTTCTGCGGGGCCGGGAGGCGGGCGATGTCGAAGAGCTTTATGACGCCATGGGCTGGCACATGCATTACGTGGCGCGCGGCGGCATCGCCTCTTTCGCGATCTCGGCGGTGGATATCGCGCTTTGGGATCTGCGCGGCAAGGCAAGCGGTCAGCCGCTGTGGAAAATGGCGGGCGGGGCCAGCGACCGCTGCCGCGCCTATTGCGGCGGGATCGATTTGAACTTTCCGCTGCCCAAGCTTCTGGACAGTGTGCGCGGGTATCTGGCGCGCGGGTTCAATGGGGTCAAGATCAAGATCGGCCAGCCCACGCTTGAACAGGATCTGGAACGTATCGCGGCGGTGCGCGATCTGATCGGGCCCGATATCACATTCATGGTCGATGCCAATTATTCGATGAGCGAGGATCAGGCGATCCGCGCCGCCCGCGCCTTTGCGCCCTTTGACCTTTTGTGGTTCGAAGAACCCACCCTGCCCGATCATTATGACGCCTATGCAAGGATCGCGGCGGCCAGCGGTCAGGCGCTGGCCATGGGTGAAAACCTGCATACGATCCACGAATTTGAATATGCGGTGGCGCAGGGCAAACTGGCCCATCTGCAACCCGATGCCTCGAACTGCGGCGGCATCACCGGCTGGCTGCAGGTGGCGCGCCTCTGCGCGGCGCATGGCATCCCGGTCTCAAGCCATGGGATGCAGGAATTGCATGTAAGCCTTGTTTCTGCGCAGGAAAACCCTGGCTGGATCGAGGTGCATTCCTTTCCCATCGACCGCTACACCACCCGCCCGCTGGTGGTTGAGGATCACCTGGCCCTGGCCCCGGACACGCCCGGCATCGGGGTCAGTTTCAACTGGCAAATGCTGGACGGTTTCGAAGTAAAATCCGCCTGAAGTCAAATCAGTTGACAGATCAGAAATTGGCAAGATAACCTTACCAAACGACTATCGACATTGCACCGATAACGACGCCGGATTCACTCGCGACGCGCCTTCAGCACTTTTTCATAACAATTATTCCCAAGCCAATCGGCACCGGGCGCGCCCGAAAAACATTGTGAAAATTACCGGCACAGGCCGCCGTTCATAAACGCGTGCAGCAACGCAAGCGATCGGGGCATGGCACCCCGATGGCATTATCTGGGAGGATAAAATGTCATTTTCGAAACATCTGAAACTCTTTGGCATGGCCAGCGCGGCCTCTGCGCTGATGGTGCTCAGCGCCGGGGCGCAGACCAATCTTGAGAAACTAGGACAGTTCAAGATCACCGGCACCAAGGACCATGTGGTGATCCCGCAGGGTGGCGATGACGCCGCAGCGATCCGCAAGACGCTTGAGCGCATCAAGCTGCCGCCGGGGTTCAAGATCGAGCTTTACGCGCAGGTCCCCGATGCCCGCCACATGGCGCTGGCACCGCAGGGCACCGTCCTTTTCGTCGGCACCAAGAAAACCAAGGTCTGGGCGGTGATGGACCGCAACCGCGACTTTGTGGCCGATGAGGTCAAGGATTTCGCGCCATCGATTTCGTTCGACGTGCCCAATGGCGTGGCCTTCTCCAAAGACGGGTTTTTGTTCATAGCCGAGCGTAACCGCGTGATGATGTACCCCGCCGCCGAGTTCTTTCAGGAAAGCCCTGATGTCGTGGCCATTCCGATTGTCCCGCAGGGGGAGCTGATCCCGGCGGATGAGGAAAGCTATAACCACACCGCGCGGGTGATCAAGGTTGGCCCTGACAACAAGCTTTATATCTCGCTGGGGCAGCCCTTTAACGTGCCGCCCCCTGAAAAGCTGGACCTATATGCCAAATGGGGGATCGGCGGGATCATCCGGATGGATCGCGATGGCTCGAACCGCGAGGTTTATACACGCGGCATCCGCAACTCGGTCGGCCATGATTTCGATCCGGCGACGGGCGATCTGTGGTTCACCGACAATCAGGTGGATGGCATGGGCGATGACATCCCCCCGGGCGAGATCAACCACCAGACCGCAATGGGCCAGAATTTCGGCTTTCCATGGTATGGCGGCGGATCGGTGCGCACCACCGAATATGCCGGTGATGAGCCGCCCGCCGATGTGGTCTTTCCCGCCGTCGAAGAGGTCGCCCATGCGGCCGATCTGGGTATGACCTTCTATTCCGGCAAGATGTTCCCGGCCAAATACAAGGGCGCGATCTTTTCGGCGCAGCACGGCTCGTGGAACCGCACGACCCCGGTCGGGGCGCGGGTGATGGTCACCTTCATCGATGCCGAGGGCAACGCCAAGTCCGAGCCCTTTGCAGAAGGCTGGATCGACGAGAACGGCGAATATGATGGCCGCCCGGTCGATGTGGCGCAGATGAAGGACGGCTCGATCCTGGTGTCTGACGATTTTGCCAATGCGATCTATCGCATCAGCTATTCCAAATAATTGACCCGCGCGCTGGCCGGAGGGGATCCGGCCAGCCGCACCTGACTTATTTTAACCGCATATTACCGGAGCGATCATGACCGCCATCTTCCGCAACCTTGCGCTTGCCGCCACGCTGGCCGCTCTGGCCGGCCCCGGTTTTGCCGCCGATCCCGCACTGGGCAAGGCCAAGGCCCGCCAATGTTCCGTCTGCCATGGCAAGGACGGTATCGGCAAAGACCCCGAAGTGCCCAATCTGGCCGGGCAATCGGCGTTTTACCTTGAAAAGGCGCTGAAAGATTTCCGCGAGGGCGCGCGTCAGGACCGCCGGATGAGCCTGATCGCCAAACCGCTCAGCGATGAGGATATCGCCAACCTCGCCGCCTGGTTC
This sequence comes from Paracoccaceae bacterium, assembly GCA_030148745.1. Lineage (GTDB taxonomy): Bacteria > Pseudomonadota > Alphaproteobacteria > Rhodobacterales > Rhodobacteraceae > JASBSV01. The sequence goes on along the minus strand of JASBSV010000104.1, from coordinate 4,111 downwards.
GCCTCATTCAAGATCACCGTCGAAGTGCCGCAATAGGCCCATCAGGGCAGTTTGAGCCCCGCGTTACGCGCATAGACCTGCGCCACCGCCGCGTCGTCATCGGCGCCGTGGCCCGAGCCTGCTGCGGCCAGAAACTGTTGCAGCGCCGCGGCGGCAAGGGGGGCGGAAAACCGTGCCTCGCGGGCGATGTCCAGAACGATACCCAGATCCTTGGGCCAGATATTCACCGACGAGCGCGGGGTATAATCGCCCTCGGCAATATGCGGCACGCGGTTTTCGAACATCCAGCTGGTGCCAGCGCATTGGCGGATCACCTCAAGCGTCTGGGCGGGATCGACGCCCTGCGTCATGCCGAATGTCACCGCCTCGGCGGCGGCGGCAATATGAACGCCCGCCAAAAGCTGGTTGATCGCCTTCATCGCCGATCCCGGCCCGGCCTGATCGCCCAGCTCGAAAACCTTTTCCGCCGTGGCCGACAGCGCCGGCGCGGCGGCGGCAAAGGCCCCTGCCCGGCCCGAAGCCATGATGCTGAGAGCCCCCTGCGCCGCCTTGGCCGCCCCGCCCGAGATCGGCGCATCGAGATAATGCAGCCCCAGCGCCTCGGCTTGCGCCTCCATCCGGCGGGCGAAATCGGGGGCGACGGTGGCGCAGGCGATGATCGCCGCGCCGGGTTTCAGCCCCGCCGCAACGCCTTTATCACCGAAAAGAACCGCCTCGGTCTGGGCTGCGTTCAGCACCACGGTCATGACGATATCCAGATCCCCGGCCACCTCCGGCAGATCGCCGGCGGCGCCGCCCGCGTCGGTAAAACGCGCCACCGCATCGGGGTTCAGGTCGAACCCATGCACCCGGTGACCGGCCCGCAAAAGCGATTGCGCCATCCCCATGCCCATCGATCCCAAACCAAACACCGCAATCGTCTTTTTATCAGCCATGGGGGTGATCCTTTCCTTCGCCGGCGCGGCCTTGCGCGCAACTTTCGCGCTCATAAGGACCGATCCGGGCGGCCGCGTCAAACCGGCAAAAAAACTTTTCCACCCCGCGCCGCGCCCGTGCCATAGTTTTCACTAAGGCAACCGGGGGAGGACGGAATGAAAACGGTCGGTGTCATCGGGATTGGCGATATGGGGTCGGGCCTTGCGCGCAACCTGCTCAAGGCCGGGCTAGCGGTGCGCGGCTTTGATCTGGCGCCGCAGCGAATGCAGGATTTCATCGCGATGGGCGGGCATGGCTGCGCCTCGGCGGCCGAAGTTGGCCGGGGCGCCGAGGCGGTCTTTGTCATGGTGATGAACGGCGATCAGGCCCGCGCGGTGATTTTGGGCGATGGCGATGACGCGGGGCTGCGCGCGACAATGGCCAAGGGCGCGGTGATCGTCCTGAGCGCAACGATCCGCCCCAAAGAGGCGCGCGCCCTTGCCGCAGAGCTTTCCGGCAGCGGCATTTTGATGATCGACAGCCCGGTCAGCGGCGGGCGCCCGGGCGCCGAGGGCGGCACACTGACCCTGATGGCGGCGGGCCCCGAGGCGGCCTTTGCCCGCGCCGCGCCCGCGCTTGAGGCGATCAGCGGCACGATCCACCGCGTCGGCGATCAGGTCGGCATGGGCCAGACCGTCAAGGCCTGCCTGCAATCGCTGATCGGCAGCATCTTTACCGGCGCTTTTGAGGCCACGGCGCTGGCCGCCAAGGCAGGCGTTCCCGGTCAGGTGCTTTATGACGTCTTTTCCACCTCGGCGGCGGGATGCGGCATCACCAATGCCGCCGTCGGCAATGTGATCGACCGAAAGTTCGAAAAAACCGGCAGCCATATCAACACCATGCACAAGGATCTGACGATCTCTCTGGATCTGGCGATGGATCTTGGGGTGCCGCTTTTCACCGCCGCCACGGCGATGCAGCTGTTTCAGGCGGGCCGCACGCGCCATCCCGGCGGCGACAATCAGGCGGTCGCGCTGATCAGCGAAGAGATCATCGGAACCGGACTGAAAAGATAGGAGGCCGCCGCCATGCATCTTGGGGTAATCACCGACGGGATCAGCCGTGATCTGGCTCATGCGCTGCGGGTCATGGACGACTATGGGCTGACCCATGCCGAGCTGCAGTTTATCGGCGACAAGGAGGTCGGCGATCTGACCCGGCAGGAAGAGGCGGCGGCGCTGGCGCTGATCCGAGCGCATGACAAACGCGTGCCCTGCATCTCGCGCCATCTTTTCGCCAGGCTGAAGGTGGGCGAGGTGCGCCCCGGCGATGCCACCCACAGCGCCCATATGGACGCGCTCAAACGCTGCATCGACATGGCCGACCGCTTTGACTGCCCGCTGGTGCGGATCATGACCGGCAAGAAAGAGATGATCCTCTGGGGCTATCACGGGGCCGAGGTGTGGAATGTCGCCAAAGGGGCGTGGGACGCGCATCTTGAGCTGATCGCCCCGGCGGTGGAATTTGCCCGCGCGGCGGGCAAGACGCTGGCGGTCGAGACCGGCAATGGCACCATGGTCAATTCGGCCTTTACCGCACGGCGGCTGATCGACGATCTGGGGGCGAAGGACACGCTTGGGGTGCTGTGGGATCCGGCCAACAACTGCTGGTGCGGCGAGCGCGGGTTTCCCGATGGATATGAGGAACTGCGGGGTGGCTATATCCGCCATATCCACATCAAGGACGTTCACGCCGACGCGCCGCGCGCCACGCTGGAGGTGCGGCCGATGGAAACCGGCGATCTGGCCGGCCAGTTTCAGCCGATGGCAGAGGCGCTGCGCGCCGATGGCTATGGTGGCGCGATCTCTTTCGAAAGCGTCTATCACAACGGCGACGGCGATTTCGAAGCCGGTTTTCATCTGAATATCGGGCGTTTCAAGGCGATCTTTGGCGATCCCGAAGATACAGGGGCCACCGCGCAGGGCCGCTGAGCGGCGACGGAAAATCCAGCGCCGGGCGCTTGCAACAGCCGCGCCGCCGCTTACCTAAAAACCGTGGCGCAACCTTATTGCAAGGGATCGGACGGTGCCGAAAGTTTCGGAAATAGATGTTCTTGTGCTTCAGGGCGGCGGCGCTCTGGGCGCGTATCAGGCCGGCGCTTTTGAGGCGCTTTATGACAGCGGCCGGCGCACCGATTGGGTCGCCGGCGTTTCCATCGGGGCGATCAACGCAGCCCTGATCGCCGGCAACCCGCCCGAGCGGCGGATCGAAAGGCTCAGGACGTTCTGGGATCTGGTCTCTTCGGGCAATGCCGCGGCATGGTTGCCCGGCTCTCTGGCCAGCCGCGAGATCGCCAATAGCGTCAGCGCCAATTCGGCAGTGCTTCAGGGCGTGCCGGGGTTTTTCAAACCGCGCTTTCCGCCGGCGGCCTTCATGCCCGCCGGCACCCCCGGTGCCAGCAGCTTTTATGACACCAGCCCGCTGCGCGCGACATTGTCCGAACTGGTCGATTTCGATTACCTCAACAACGGGCCGGTGCGTTTCAGCACCGGCGCGGTGAATGTCGAAACCGGCAATATGACGTGGTTTGACAGCAAAAGTCAGCAGATCGCGCCCGAACATGTCATGGCCAGCGGCGCATTGCCGCCGGGCTTTCCGGCAGTGCAGATCGGCGATCAGTATTACTGGGATGGCGGTCTGGTCTCGAACACGCCGCTGCAATATGTCTTTGACCAGCACGACAATGACGATCTGTGCATCTTTCAGATCGATCTGTTCAACGCCCGCGGCAAGGTGCCAAACTCGGTCTGGGGGATCGAGGCGCGCGCCAAGGACATCCGCTTTTCCAGCCGGACCCGGTTCAATACGGATGTTCTGAGCGGGCTGCACCAGATCAAAAAGGCGGCGCGGCGGCTTTATGATAAACTCCCGCCCGAGCTGCGCGATGATCCCGATGCGCGCGCGCTGCTGACCAACAGCGCCGATCCCCGTATCACGATCGCCCATCTGATCTATCGTCAGAGCCGGTTCGAGAACCAATCGAAGGATTACGAGTTTTCACGCGCCTCGGTGCGCGATCACTGGCACGCCGGGCGCCGCGATGTGAAAACCACGCTGGCCCATCCCGACTGGCTGGCGCGGCACGAAGGGCACGCGCATGTCAGCATCTTCGATCTGACCCGCGCGCGCAGCTAAA
>JASBSV010000093.1 GCA_030148745.1 Paracoccaceae bacterium | reverse complement strand
CTTGCGCATGATGCGGTGGCCGTTCATCGTGAAATCAAAGAGGCCCTGCGCGGGGTTGTCGCCGCTTTCGTTGCGGATGGTTGCAAGCGTGTTGAGGTCCATGCCGCCGGCAAAGCTGTCCTTGCCCGAGGTGATGACAATGCCTTTGACGGCGTCATCGGCCAGCGCCCGGTCGATGAATTCATCCACCAGCGCAAAGGCCTCGCGGCTTAGAACGTTCATGGATTTGCCCGGAACGTCCCAGGTGATGACGGCGACGCCGTCCTTGTCTACTGCGTATGTAAAATCGCTCATTTGCCGGTCTCCTTACACGCGTTCGATGATTGTGGCCGCACCCATGCCGGATGCGATGCAAAGGGTGGCAAGACCGACCTCTTTGTCCGAACGCTCCATCTCGTCGAGCAGCGTGCCGATGATCATCGCGCCGGTCGCGCCCAAAGGATGGCCCATCGCGATGGAGCCGCCGTTGACATTCACCACGGAGGGATCGACATCAAAGGCCTGCATAAAGCGCAGAACGACGGCGGCAAAAGCCTCATTCACCTCGAAAAGGTCGATGTCACCGATCGCCATGCCGTTGTCTTTCAGGATCTTTTCGGTCACCGGAACCGGCCCGGTCAGCATGATCGTGGGATCGGTGCCGATCTTGGCGGTGGCGCGGATGCGCGCGCGCGGCTTAAGGCCATTTTTCTCGCCAAATTCCTTTGAGCCGATCAAAAGCGCCGCCGCCCCGTCAACGATCCCCGAAGAGTTGCCGGCGTGGTGAATGTGATTGACCCGCTCAAGATGCGGGTATTTCATCAGCGCGACCTTATCAAAGCCGGGCATCACCTCGCCCATCTGCTGGAACGAGGCATTCAGCGCGCCCAGCGTCTGCATATCGGTTCCCGGGCGCATGTATTCGTCATGATCGAGAATATTCAGACCGTTGCGATCCTTGATGGCAACGATGGATTTGTCGAACCGCTTGTCATCCCAAGCCGCCTTGGCGCGCTTTTGCGATTCAACGGCCAGCGCATCGGCCTCATCGCGGCTGAACCCGTATTCAGTGGCGATGATATCGGCCGAAATGCCCTGCGGCACGAAATAGGTCTTCATCGCGATCGAGGGATCAACGGCAATGGCCGCGCCATCGCTGCCCATGGGAACGCGGCCCATCATTTCGACCCCGCCGGCGATATATGCGCTGCCTGCGCCGCCCTTGACCTGATTGGCGGCCAGATTGACCGCCTCCATCCCGCTGGCGCAGAACCGGTTGATGGCAAGACCGGGGATGCTTTCATCCAGCTCGGAGGCCAGAACGGCGGTGCGCGCAAGGCAACCGCCCTGCTCGCCCACCTGGGTGACATTGCCCCAGATCACATCCTCGACCGCATGGCCATCAAGATTGTTGCGGTGCTTGACCGCATTCAGGATCTCGGCCGACAGGCGGGCCGAGGTCACCTCGTGCAGCGCGCCATCCTTGCGGCCCTTTCCGCGCGGCGAACGCACGGCATCGTAAATATAGGCTTCAGCCATCGAAAATTACTCCTTCGATCAGTGTGACCACGCCCATCAGCGCAATGATCGCAAGGATCAAAGCGACAGCAGCAAGGCCGAGTTTCAGGGGGAAGAGGGGTTGATAACGCGATGAAACCGGGATCACCCGGCCCAAAGCAAGAGGCAAACCGCCCAAGATCAGGCTTGGCACAAGGCCGAACCGGTAAAGCGAGGCGGTCATAAGGGCGGCAAATGCCGCCCATGAAAAAACCAGGCTGATGACATCGCCCATCGGATTGTGGACGCGGCCCACACCGCGGCTGAGCGCATATTCCATGCGCGTCAGTGCCAGAGCAAACGCCGCCAGCGCAAAGCCCGCTGATATGACCACCAGCCCGCCCATCAGGCGCGGTCGGCCGGGCAACCGGGCATCAGATCATAGGGCGCCTTCCAGCCCGGCGTGCCCTGAATGCGGGTCAGCCAGGCATCGATATTCGGCCAGTCGGCGCGCTCAAAACCAAAGGGCTCGGGGTAAAAGAGATAACCGCAGCAGGACAGATCGGCGGTGGTCATACCGCCGCCAACGATCCACTCGCGCCCCGCCAGATGCTGGTCCAGAACCGTATAGGCCGCCTTCAGCCGCCCCTGCAAAAAGGCGATCACCTCGGCCGGCCGCTTCTCGCGGGGCAGAAAGTTCATCAGAAACCGGACCGCCCCGGCCTGGCTGGAAAGCTTGTGATTGTCCCACAAAACCCAGCGCAGAACCTCATATTTATCTTCCGGCGCGCCGCCGAACTTACCCGTCTTATCGACGACATACTGCTGAATGGCCCCCGATTGGGTCAGCGTCAGCTCGCCATCGACCAAAACCGGCGCCTCGCCCATCGGGTTGATCTTGCGAAACTCCGGCGTGCGCGCCTGACCGTTGAAAAAGTCCACGAACTCCGGCTCCCAGGCAATGCCCGACAGCTCAAGCGTAAGAGCGGCCTTGTAGGCGTTGCCACTTTCGCCGAAACAATAAAGCTTCATCGTCATGCAGATATCCCTCCCACGGTGTTCCCGGCTACGGGCGCCGGAATTGAGTATTTTTTCAAAGAAGAAGCCGCATCCGCCGCGCAGATACTTTTTCTTAACCAAGATGATGTTTCGATCGGATCGCGGTACAGGCTGGAGAGCCGATGACCGTCAAAGGAGAAAGCGTCCCTGTCAGTGCTATAAATGCCGGGCAGGGGCGCGGCCTGTGTTTCTTCTTTGCGTAAATACTCATATTCCAGACGCTGCAAATCCGGCCAACGGTTGGTTTTAGTCATAACTGCCTACTCACAATGATCTTGCGATCAGCTCTTTCATGATTTCATTGGTGCCGCCGTAGATCCGCTGCACGCGCGCATCGGTCCACATTTCGGCGATCGCGTATTCCTGCATGTAGCCATAGCCGCCGTGCAGCTGCAGGCAGTCATCCAGAACTTCGCCTTGGGTGTCTGACAGCCAGTATTTCGCCATGGCCGCCTTTTCGACCGTCAGCGCCCCCTGCAGGTGTTCGGCGATGCAGTCATCCAGAAATGCCCGCGCCACGGTTGTCTTGGTTTTGCATTCGGCCAGTTTGAAGCGGGTATTCTGGAACTGGGTCAGCGGGCCGCCAAAGGCCTCGCGTTCCTTGCAATAGGCGATCGTTCGCTCGACCGCGCCTTCCATGGCGCCGACGGCGCCGCAGCCGATGATCAGCCGTTCCTGCGGCAGTTGCTGCATCATCTGGTAAAAGCCCTGACCCTCCTCGCCGCCAAGGATGTTTTCGGGCGGAATTTCGACGTTGTCGAAGAAAAGCTCGGAAGTATCGGCGGCGTGGCAGCCGATTTTTTCAAGGTTGCGGCCGCGGCCGAACCCCTGGGCGCCGTCGGTTTCGACGACGATCAGCGATATGCCCTTGGCCTTTTCCTTGGGGTCGGTCTTGGCCGCCACGATGATCAGATTGGCGTGCTGGCCGTTGGTGATAAAGGTTTTCTGCCCTGACAGGCGATAGGAATTTCCGTCGCGCACGGCTTTGGTTTTGATCGCCTGAACGTCCGAGCCGCCTGAAGGTTCGGTCATGGCCAGAGCGCCGACCATCTCGCCCGAGACCATCTTGGGCAGCCACCGCTGCTTTTGGTCTTCGGTGCCATAGGACAAAAGGTAATGGGCGACGATGCCCGAGTGGATGCCATGGCCCCAGCTGGCCAGATTGGCGCGGCTGCCTTCCATCAGGATCACCGCCTCATGGCCGAAATCGCCGCCGGCGCCGCCGTATTCCTCAGGGATCGAGGGGCACAGAAGGCCCAGAGCGCCGGCCTGTGCCCAGGTTTCGCGGTCCATCTCGCCCTGTTTGCGCCAGCGTTCGAAGTTTGGCGCCCATTCATCGGTGATGAATTTGCGCGTCATTTCGGCAAGCATCTGATGTTCGTCGGTCATCCAGCTTTGGGTCATCTTTTGCGCGCCTCCAGTTCGGAATTGAAGATCCTCAGGCGGTGGGTCAGCGTTTCGCTATCGGTGACGCTGTCGAAATGCTCAAAAAGAAAGGACAGCGCCTCGCCCTCGTCCAGTCCGGCCTCGCTGGCAAATCGTTTCAGGCGGCGGTAGCCGTCTTCGGTCATCGCGGCGTTGAAGCGGCGTGTCAGACGAAAGCGTTTCGGCATGATCCCTCCCCTTGGCGAAGGCACCCGACAGGGTCCGGGGGCCTGAAGCGGTGTGGCGGGCCGGCCCCCCGGGGAGAGGCCGGCCGCGGTATCAGAAGTTTTCGGCGTCCAGCGCCATGACCGGATCAGCGCCGCTGGTGATCCGTGCCAGATGCATGGCGGTGGCCGGCATCTGGCGGGCCATGTAATAGCGCCCGGTTGCGATCTTGGTCTCATAGAACTGGGTATCGGATGCGCCGGCATCAAGCGCGCCAAAGGCCGCTTTTGCCATCCGGGCCCACATCAGGCCCAGGCAGACATGACCAAACAGATGCATGAAATCATAAGAGCCGGCCAGCGCGTTATTGGGGTTCTTGACGCCCTGCGCCATGAAATACATCGCCGCCGACTGAAGATCCTTGGAGCCCGCTTTCAGCGGCGCCAGAAATTCGTCCAGCCGCTCGTCACCTTCGTTTTCCTTGATGAAGGATTTGACCATCTCAAAGAAGGCCATGACGTGTTTGCCGCCGTCCAGGGCCAGTTTGCGGCCCACAAGGTCAAGCGCCTGAATGCCGTTTGCGCCTTCGTAGATCATGGCGATGCGCGCGTCGCGGACGAACTGCGACATGCCCCATTCTTCGATATAGCCGTGGCCGCCGTAAACCTGCTGGGCGGCGGTTGCGCATTCATAGCCCTTGTCGGTCTGGAAGCCTTTGATCACCGGCGTCAGCAGCGAGATCAGGCCATCGGCCTCTTTGTCGCCCGAGCGGCGGACCTTATCGATCAGCATCGCGCCCCAGAAGGTCAGGGCGCGGGCGCCTTCGACAAAGCTTTTCTGGTCCATCAGGCTGCGGCGGATGTCGGGGTGGACGATCAGCGGATCGGCGGGGCCATCGGGGTTCTTGGCGCCGGTCACATCGCGGCCCTGCAGCCGGTCGTTGGCATAGATCACCGCGTTCTGATAGGCCGCCTCGGCCTGAGCATAGCCCTGAAGGCCGACGCCAAGGCGCGCTTCGTTCATCATGGTGAACATCGCGCGCATGCCCTTGTGCTGGGTGCCCAAGAGATAGCCGGTTGCCCCGTCATAATTCATCACGCAGGTCGAATTGCCGTGGATGCCCATCTTTTCTTCGATCTTGCCGACCGAAACGGCGTTGCGATCGCCCAGGCTGCCATCCTCGTTGACCATGAATTTCGGCACGATGAAAAGCGAGACGCCCTTGATCCCCTCGGGGCCGCCCGGGATCTTGGCCAGCACCAGATGGATCACGTTTTCCGACAGGTCATGATCGCCGGCGGAGATGAATATCTTCTGGCCGGTGATCTTGTAGGTGCCATCGTCCTGCGGTTCGGCCTTGGTGCGCATCAGGCCCAGATCGGTGCCGCAATGCGGCTCGGTCAGGTTCATCGTGCCGGTCCAGTCACAGCTGACCATTTTGGGCAGATAGGTGGCCTTTTGATCGTCCGTGCCATGCGTATGGATCGCCGAATAGGCGCCATGGGTCAGGCCCTGATACATGTTGAACGCCATATTGGCCGAAACAAAGATTTCGCCCACGGCGGTGCCCAGAAGATAGGGCATCCCCTGACCGCCATATTCGGGGTCGCAATCCAGCGCGGTCCAGCCGCCTTCCTTGATCTTCTCGAAGGCGTCCTTGAAGCCGGTGGGCGTGCGCACCACACCGTTTTCCAGGGTGCAGCCTTCGGTGTCGCCAACAGGGTTCAGCGGCGCCAGAACATCGCTGGCCAGTTTTCCGGCCTCTTCCAGAACGGCGGATGTGAAATCCCGCTCCAGCTCATCATAGCCAGAAATATCGCTTTGAGTGGCGTTCAGCACATCGTGAAGGATGAACTGCATGTCGGCGGTGGGGGCGCTATAGCTGGGCATCGGGGTGTTCTCCGTGAAGGGTCTTTATTCTGCGGCTTTGTCTTGTTTGAGCGAGGCGAGCAATTTGCCGCCCCATTCGATCTGTTTTTCCAGATCCTGAATTGCTTCATCCAGTTCGGCGCGGCGCGCCTGCATGTCGGCAAGGCGGGCGCTGGCAATCTCATAGGTCTTGCTAAATTGCGTTACCTGCTGATCGTCGATGTCATAAAGATCGAGAAGCTGGCGGATCTCTTCGAGCGAGAAACCAAAGCGCTTGCCGCGCAGGATCAGTTTCAGCCTTGCCCGGTCGCGCCGTGTGAACAGCCGTTTCTGGCCAATCCGTTTGGGAAACAACAACTCTTTGGATTCGTAAAACCGCAGGGTTCGCGGCGTGACATCGAAAGCATCGCACATTTCGCGGATCGTCATCACGTGATCGGGCATGAGAGTATCCTTTGCAGCAAGTCGTCGGACTATTGAGATGAGCCTTTGGCGGCCATCTTACAAGAACGCCTTACGTTTACGTAATCAAAACGCTGCGTCACTTTTGCAGGGCCGGGGTTTCGCGGCCCCGTGAGGCCAAAGGCTCAGGCCGCCGGGCGCCCGGCGGCGGCCTCAGGTAATATTGGCGGCCACATCGTCACGCAGCTTTTGCAGAACGTCGATTGTAGCCTGCAGCTGCACCTGTTCATCGGCCAGCTCGCCCAGCTTGCGGTCGGCCAGTTCGACCCAGGCCTGCATCTGCGCCGATGTGCCCTGTTCTTCATAGATCAAAAGCCACTGGCGGATTTCTTCAAGCGAAAAGCCGAATCGCCGTCCGCGCAGGATCAGAACCATCCGGGCGCAGTCGCGCGGCGTATAAAGACGCGAACGCCCGTCCCGCTCGGGGCCCAGAAGCTCTATATATTCGTAATAGCGAAGGGTGCGCGGCGTTACATCGAACTTGGCGCACATTTCTTTGAACGTCAGGCGGTCGTCGGCCATTCAAAGCCCTCCCTGAGGTAAAATAATGCGCTGCGGGTGCGGGGGTCAACGCCCCTCTGCCGTGTTTTGCGGCACATCGCCCCGAGGCGGCGAATTCGCCGAAATCCGCCGGTTACCCCTTGCCCAAGCCCGGCCAAGGGGAAATAACTTAACACAAAATCAAGGGGAATGCGCATGAGCCTGCAACGGATCGATCTGGCCAAAAAATTCATCGAGGCGATACCGCATGCCCGCGCGCTGAAGATGAATTTCGTTGCCGTCGGAGAGGGCACCGCCGAGATCGAGATGCCCTATGACGAAAAGCTGGTGGGCGATCCGGCGACCGGCGTGATCCATGGCGGTGCGGTTTCGGCGCTGATGGATACCTGCGGCGGTGCCGCTGTGGTCAGCCATCCCGGCGCCCCGCTTGGCACCGCGACGATTGACCTTCGGATCGATTACATGCGCCCGGCCACGCCCGGCCAGACGATCGTCGCCAAGGCGACCTGTTATCATGTCACGCGCAGCGTGGCCTTTGTGCGCGCCGTGGCGCTGGATGACGACCGTGATCGCCCCGTGGCCACGGCGACCGGCGCATTCACCTATGGTGCGGCCACAAGCGAAGGGGGCAAAAAATGAAACGTCCCGCGCCCGAGCCTGTACAGGTTGTCAAACAGCGCCGCGATGCCGCGCTCAGCAAGCTGGTGCATGGTGTCCCCTATATCCGTTTTCTGGGGATCGAATTTGAGCGCCGCGGTGATGAACTCACCGCAATCCTGCCGTTCAATGACATGTTGATCGGTGATCCAAGGTTGCCTGCGATCCACGGTGGTGTGACTGCCGCCTTTCTGGAGGTGACGGCAATCATCGAATTGGGCTGGTCGGTTCTGTGGTCGAAAATCGAGAGCGGCCAGATCGATCCGGAGACGGTGGACGCCAAGCACCTGCCGCGCCTGCCCAAGACGATTGATTTCACGGTCGATTACCTGCGCTCAGGCCTGCCGCGCGATGCCTATGCGCGGGCACGGATCAATCGCTCGGGGCGGCGCTATGCTTCGGTTCATGTCGAGGCATGGCAGGACAACCGAAGCCGCCTTTTTGCGCAGGCGACGGGCCATTTCCTGATGCCGCCACCCGATGCCTGACGATGCCGCGCGGCTGACCCATCGGCGGGTTCTGGCGATCGCGGCGCCCATCGTTTTGTCCAATGCCACCGTGCCGATCCTTGGGGTCGTGGACACCGGGGTGGTGGGGCAATTGGGTCAGGCCGCGCCCATCGGGGCGGTCGGCATTGGCGCGGTCACCATCACCGCGATCTACTGGATTTTCGGGTTTCTCAGAATGGGGACCACGGGCCTGACCAGTCAGGCCGTTGGACGCGGCGAAGCGCCCGAGGTTTCGGCGCTTTTGATGCGGGTGCTGCTGATCGGCGGCGGGGCTGGTGTGGCGATGATCGCCCTGCAACTGCCGCTTTTCTGGCTGGCCTTCCGGATCGCCCCCGCCTCGGCCGAGGTCGAGGGTCTGGCGCGCGGCTATCTTGCCGTACGGATCTGGTCGGCCCCGGCGGCGATTGCGCTTTACGGGATCACCGGCTGGCTGATCGCGCAGGAGCGCACGCGCGGCGTTCTGGTCATCCAGCTTTGGATGAACGGGCTGAACATCGGGCTTGATCTGTGGTTCGTTCTGGGGCTGGGCTGGGGCGTGGGGGGCGTGGCCTTTGCCACTTTCCTTTCGGAATGGACGGGGCTTGCGCTTGGTCTGTGGCTGTGCCGCCCGGCCTTTGCCACGCCCGGCTGGCGCGACCTGAGCCGGATTTTGGATCGCGCGCGGCTTGCGCATATGGCCTCGGTCAACAGCGACATCCTGATCCGTTCGGTCCTGCTACAGGCGATTTTCGTGTCGTTTCTGTTTCTGGGGGCAAAATTCGGCGATGTGAAACTGGCCGCCAATCAGATCCTTCTGCAGTTTCTGCAGGTCACCGCCTATGCGCTGGACGGGTTTGCCTTTGCCGCCGAGGCGCTGATCGGTCAGGCCTTTGGCGCCCGGGCGGTGGCGCGTTTGCGGCGCGGCGCGCTTTTGACCAGTTTCTGGGGCGTGTTGGTCTGTGTCCTGCTCGCGCTGTCCTTTTACCTTTGGGGCGGCAGGATCATCGACATGATGACCACCGCGCCAGAGGTCCGCGCCACGGCGCGCGACTATCTTTTCTATATGATCCTGGCGCCGCTGCTTGGGGTCGGGGCGTGGATGCTGGACGGTATCTTTATCGGCGCCACGCGCAGCCGCGATATGCGCGACATGATGTTGATCTCGGCCCTGGGCTATCTGGCGGCGGCGCTGGTTCTGGTGCCCTTTCTGGGCAATCACGGGCTTTGGGCGGCGCTTTTGCTGTCTTTCGTGTTGCGTGGCCTCACCCTTGGGATGCGTTACCCCGCGCTTGAGCGCGCCGCGCGCGGCGGCTGAGCGTCAGAGGATCGTCAGAACATCTTCGGGCGGGCGGCCGACGATGGCCTTGCCGTTGGCGAAAAGGATGGGGCGTTCGATCAGGATCGGGTCGGCCGCCATGGCCGTGATCAGGGCGCCCTCGTCACATTCGCGTGGCGACAGGCCGCGCTCGCGCGCCTCTTTGGGGCGGATCAGCTGACCTGCGGTCATCCCCAAAAGCGCCAGTGCCTGACGCAGCTCGGCCGTTGAGGGCGGATCCTCCAGCGTTCTGCGCAGCGTGGGCGCGTGGCCCGCCGCCTCAAGCAGGGCCAGTGCCTGACGCGATTTTGAGCATCGCGGATTATGCCAGAGTATCATGTCCATTGCGCCACCTCGGTTCCGACCGCATCAGCGAGCGTTGCATATCCGTCCCGTTCCAAAAGCCGGTCCAGCCCCTTGGCGATCTCACCGACCAATGACAGCCCGCCCCAGACCAGCGCCGAATAAAGCTGAACAGCCGAGGCACCCGCCTTGATTTTTACATAGGCATCCTCGGCGCTGGAAATCCCGCCGACCCCGATCAGCGGCAGATCGGTCAGCCGCGCCAGCCGCGCCAGAACGCGGGTCGAGGGCTCAAAAAGCGGCGCCCCCGACAGCCCGCCCTGTTCGCCAGCCAGCGGGCTTTTGAGGCCCTCGCGCGCAAGGGTGGTGTTGGTTGCGATGATCGCATCGATACCGGATTTTTCCGCCACCCCGGCAATGTCGCCCAATTCGTCCTCTGTCAGATCCGGAGCGATCTTGAGAAACAGCGGCAGGGGCCGGGCCAGAGTTTCACGTGCGCCGGTGACCTGATCCAAAAGCTGCTCCAACGCCGCCGCGCCCTGCAGATCGCGCAGACGTTCGGTATTGGGGGATGAGACGTTGATGGTGGCAAAATCGATATAGGGGGCCGCCATCGACAAAACCCTGGCATAATCGCCCGCGCGGTCGGCGCTGTCTTTGTTGGCGCCAAGGTTCAGACCGCGCGGCAGGTTCGTCGGGGTTCGGGCCAGCCGGCGGGCGATCACCTCGGCGCCGTCGTTGTTAAAGCCAAAGCGGTTGATGACTGCGCGATCCTCGGTCAGGCGGAAAAGCCGGGGCTTTGGGTTGCCGGGCTGGGCGCGCGGGGTTGCCGCCCCAACCTCAAGAAAGCCAAAACCGGCGCGCGACAGGGGGCCAAGGGCGGTTGCGTTCTTGTCAAACCCCGCCGCAAGCCCCACCGGATTGGGCAGGGTCAGCCCGGCCAGACGCGTAACCAGCCGCGGCGTGCTAAAGGGGCCGGGGGCCGGCGCAAGCCCCGTGCGCAGTGCCCTGATCGACAGGC
>JASBSV010000081.1 GCA_030148745.1 Paracoccaceae bacterium | reverse complement strand
TATTATTTTACCCCAATAAAACAGAGCGCCTCACGCCATCCTCTGCCGCCGCAACCGCCATGTCTGCCATGACGCGGCGCCCTGCATCACCATGACCAGCGTCACAAGGATCACGAAAGGCCACTGCAACTGGTTCGGCTCAGGCACGCGCCGGTGAAAATCCAGAAAATGGATAAACAGGAAATAGGCGGTATGGGCCACAATCAGCGCCCAGAGGACATAAGAGCCCTGCTGGAAATACTTCCAAACTCCCATCCCGAACCAGCGCTGCGACAGATCGTTCGAGGTCAGTGCAAGGCCCAGCCCGTAAAGCAGCGCAAGAATGCCGATGACGTTACCCAGCGCAAAACCCTTGTCGAACATCACATATTGCTGCAGCGCGGGGTGAAGCTCCAGCCCGAAAAGCCGCTGCCACTCAAGCTCAACCCAGCCAAACAGGATGAACCCGCCATGCACCACGGCGGCCAGAAACCCCCAGACCCCGAACTCGCGCCGCCAGGCAAGCGCAGCCGCCGCCGGGCGCCAAAGCCGCGACAGCGGCCCCATCACCATCACCATTGCAATCAGCACCAGCGACGCATCGCCAAAAGCGCGGTTCCAGCGGTGCATCGGCGACCATTCAGGGCGCAGCATCCCAAAGCCGACAACCACAAGCGCCGCCAGAGCAAGCGAGCCGAGATGCCGAAACCGCCAATCGCCCAGAACCGCCTTTGGTGAAAATCCGGTCTTTCCCGCCATGCCCGTCGCCCCGCCTTCTGCTCTTATCCAAAAATGTCTTTAGCAAACCTCGCCTCTGGGCCAGAAAATTTCAATCGCTCACCGATAACAACGAAGTTATCCCGCCTGCCCCGCCGGCGGGATCGAATAGGTCATCGAGGCGCGAGCTACCGGCGCCTCCACCCCCCGCGAATGGATCAGAACATCACCCACCACCAGAACCCGGCCCAGTTTGAGAATACGCGCCTCGGCAATCAGATCGGCGCCCGCCTGAGGCTTGCGCATGAAATCGATCGAACAGCCCGTTGTCACGGCAAGCGCCTGCGGCCCGATCATCGCCAGCGTCGCCAGATAGACCGATACATCGGCCAGCGCGAACATCGACGGCCCCGACACCGTCCCGCCGGGGCGCAGATGCCGCTCGTTCACGCGCAGACGCACGCGAATGCGCATCTCTCCCAGATCCTCCAGCACAAAATCCTCCGCCACCTGCGGAAACTCCCGGTCCAGAAAGACCCGCAACTCCTCCAGCGTCATCTTCAATTCCATCTCTTCCCCTCTTCTTCTTGCGGGTCTAGACTTGGCCGATCCATGGCGCGAGGGCAAGATGAGCATTCTGACACGACAGGACGAAGGGCCGATCTGCCGGCTTCAAATGAACCTGCCCGACCGGCTCAACCCGCTGTCGGATGCAATGCTCGCGGCGCTTCAGGAAGAATTCGGCGCCCTGGCAAAGGATCCTTCGATCCGCGTGATCATCCTGTCGGGCGCCGGGCGCGCCTTCTGCGCCGGCCATGACCTGAAGGAGATGACCGCCGGACGTGCAGGCCCCGACAATGGCGCCGCCTATTTCAGCGATCTTTTCGCGCGCTGCTCGCGGCTGATGCAAACCATCCCCCGCCTGCCCCAACCCGTCATCGCCCAGGTCCACGGGCTGGCCACCGCGGCGGGCTGCCAGCTGGTCGCCTCCTGCGATCTGGCCGTTGCCGCCGATGACACGCGCTTTGGCGTCAATGGCGTCAATATCGGCCTTTTCTGCTCAACCCCGATGGTCGCGCTCTCGCGCAATATCGCGCGCAAACAGGCCTTCGAGATGCTGACAACCGGCCAGTTCATCAGCGCGCCCCGCGCCGCCGAACTGGGGCTGATCAACCATGCCGTCCCACAGGCCGATCTTGGCGCGAAAACAACCGATCTGGCCCGGACCATCGCCGGCAAACTCGGCTCGGCGGTGCGCATCGGCAAACGCGCCTTCTACGATCAGATCGAAATGCCGCTGGATCAGGCCTATGCCTATACCGGCGATGTCATGGTCGAAAACCTCGCCGACGAAGGCACCATCGAAGGCATTCAGGCGTTTTTGGAAAAACGCCCGCCCAACTGGTAACCGGCCGGGCCGCCCCCGGCTTCTTCTTTGCGCAAATACTCCGGGGGCTGCGGGGGCGGCGCCCCCGCGTCCTTAACAAATGAAATGCGCCGCAGGCGCACCACTAGATCCCGTAAAGCGCCGAAAACTTCGCCTCGAGATAGGCCAGCAAGGGCTCAACCCCCGGCTCCATCCCGGTGGCGCGGCGGATCGTCTCGCGCGGCTCGCACAGCCCGCCATGGCGCTGCAGGTTTTCCGCCAGCCATGCGGTCGCCGCCCCGGTCTCGCCGCGCCCCAGCCCCGCATCCAGATCCGGCACCGCCGCGCGCAGCGCCTGATAAAGGCACCCGGCATAGACATTGCCCAGCGTATAGGTCGGAAAATAGCCAAACAGCCCCACCGACCAATGCACATCCTGCAGACAACCGTTCGAAGGTCTGTCCACCGCCACCCCGAAATCGGCGGCAAAGCGGCTGTTCCACGCCTCCTCCAGATCGCCGACCGCCAGACGCCCGGCGATCATCTCTCGCTCAAGATCAAAGCGCAAAAGAACATGCAGGTTGTAATGCACCTCATCGGCCTCGGTGCGGATATATCCCGCGTGCACCCGGTTGACCGCGCCGTAAAAGGCGCGCGCATCCGATACCCCGAAATCGCCGAACTCTTCGGCCATGCGCCGGTAGAGAAAGCCGCAAAACGCCTCGCTCCGGCCCAGCTGGTTCTCATAGATCCGGCTCTGGCTTTCATGCACGCCCATCGACACACCGCGCCCCAGCGGCGTCAGCCCGTAATCGGGGTCGATGTTCTGTTCGTAACAGGCGTGACCGACCTCGTGGATGGTCGAGTAAAAACAGTTGAAGGGATCGCGCGGATTGGTGCGCGTGGTGATGCGCACATCGCGCCCCGAACCGGAGGAGAAGGGATGCACCGCCTTGTCGATCCGGCCAAAGTTGAAATCATAGCCAAAGCTGCGCGCCAGATCGCGCGACAGCCGCAGTTGCCCTTCTTCGGGAAACTCGTGGTTCAGCGCCGCAGGCTGGTGGCCCGCGCCCATGATCGCCTCGCGCAGCGCCACCAGACGCGGGCGCAGTTCCCCGAACATCTGGTCCAGCGCGGCGCCCGTCGCGCCGGGCTCATAGTCGTCCAGAAGCGCGTCATAAAGATCGCCCTCGCTGCCGGCCAGCGCCGCCGCCTCCTGCCGGCGCAGATCGACGACCCGGCCCAGCGTCGGCAAAAAGCCCGCGACATCCTCGGCGGCGCGCGCCTCGGCCCAGATCCCCTGCGCCAGCGAGGTGACGCGTGCGATCTCGGCCGCCAGATCCGCAGGCACTTTCACGGCCCGCTCATAGCTGCGGCGGATCAGGCGGATCTGGGCGCGGCCCACCTCGCTCAGACCGGCCGGATCGATCGCCTCCAGCCACTCGCCGATACGCGGATCGCTGCGGCGCGCGTGCAGCACGCTTTCCATCGCCGCGGTCTCTTCGCCGCGCTGCTCGGCGGCGCCGCGCGGCATCACGGTTTCCTGATCCCAGCCAAGCCGCCCGGCAACCTGCCCCAATGCTTCGGTCTGGCGCTGATAGTGCATCAGCCGGTCAAAGGGGGTCATGCGCCACCCCGAATGCTTTCGCCGCGCGGATAGCCGGCCAGAAACCGGGCGCGGATAACAAGAACCCAGACCAGAACCGCCACCAGCTGATGCACGATCGCGATTTGCCAGGGCGCGCCGTAAAGCACCGTGCCGATGCCCAGAACGATCTGGCCGAGGATCATCACCATGGCCCAGTCAAAGGCCCGCCGGGTGGTCGCCCGGGGCGATTTATGCCCGCGCCGCCAGACCACGATGGCAAAAGCCAAAAGAAGATATCCCGACATCCGGTGAATGAACTGCACCAGCCCCGGATCCTCGAAAAAGTTGCGCCACAGCGGGCTCAGCGAAAACGGCTCGGGCGGGAAGAAACCGCCGGCCATCAGCGGCCAGTCGGTATAGGTGCGCCCGGCGTCGATCCCGGCCACCAGTGCGCCAAGGATCACCTGCAACAGCACGAAATGCATCAGCCCCGTTGAGATCCCGAAAAGCCGCCCCTCGCGTGCACGGCGCGCCTGCAACAGCTCGGCCTCGCTGCGCGACAATTGCAGAATGAACCATGTGATCAGCCCCAGAATGGCAAAGGCCAGCGCCAGATGGATCGCCAGCCGGTAGGAGGCCACATCCAGCATCTGACCGCCCAGACCCGATGACACCATCCACCAGCCAATCGCCCCCTGAAGCCCGCCAAGCGCGCCAAGCCCGACAAGCCGCCCGGTCCAGCCGGCGGGAATGCGCCCGGTCAGCCAGAAGAACAGAAATCCGACCCCCCAGACCAGACCGATGGTGCGGCCGATCTGGCGGTGGCCCCATTCCCACCAATAGATGCCCTTGAACTCGGACAGGGTCATCTCGCTGTTTTGCAACTGAAACTCGGGGATGGCCTTGTATTTGTCGAACTCCGACTGCCATGCCTCGGCGCTCAGCGGCGGAATGGCCCCTTCGATCGGGCGCCATTCGGTGATCGACAGTCCGCTGTCGGTCAGCCGGGTCAGCCCGCCGACCGAGATCATCACCAGAACCATGGCAAAAAGCACCATCAGCCAGATCCGGATGCCGCGCCGGGCGCCTTTTTTCGCGCCGTCGATCCCGGCCGGTGCCGGGGCGGCTTTTTCGGTGGTACTGACATCCTCGAAAATACTGCGCTTGGCCGTCATCTTATGTCCCCTTTATCTGGCCCGCGCGCCGCGCCGGCCCCTTCTGTGTTCCGCGCGCAGACTATGGCGCGCGCTGCCCCTGTTCAAGTCACGCGCCCCTGTCTCTGGCTCGTATCAATTGTCGCAGCATCCCATGCATCATCTGCACATCCGCCCGCGTCAGCGGCATCCGCGACCAGAGGTTGCGCAGGTTGATCTTCATCGCCGGCGCCTTGGTCGCAGGAAAGAAAAATCCCGCCTCATCCAGCCGCGCCTCATAATGCTGGGCCAGCTTTTCGATCTCTATCTGAGGCGCCGTTTCGCTGCGCGCAGCATCGGGGATTTCCGCCTCGCCCCCCGCTTGGGCATTCTGGCGGCGCCATTCATAGGCGGTCAGCAACACGCATTGCGCCAGATTGAGCGAGGCAAAGCCGGGATTGACCGGGACCGAGACGATGGCATTGGCCCGCGCGATGTCGTCATTTTCCAGTCCCGCCCGCTCGGGCCCGAACAGCACCATGACCTTCTGGCCCTGCGCAATCCTTTCGGCGGCCATCTGCATCGCGCGCTCGGGCGTGACCACCGGTTTGGTCAGATCGCGGCTGCGCGCGGTTGTGGCAAAGACGAAATCGGCCTCGGCCACCGCGTCGGGGGTTGTCTCAAACAGCCGCGCCTCATCCAAAAGCCGCCCTGCGCCGCTGGCCATCGCCACGGCCTTGCCGTTTGGCCAGCCATCGCGCGGCGCCACGATATGCATCCGGTCAAGCCCGAAGTTCCACATCGCCCGCGCCGCACCGCCGATATTTTCGCCCATCTGCGGACGGACAAGAACAAAGATCGGCTGAGGCGTCGGGGTCATTTGAGGCTTTCGATTAGGGTCGCGGCGGTGATACGCTTGGTCGCAACCCAAGGCAAGGAGATCACCATGGCGATTGACGAAGGTGTTATCGAGCTGCTGCGCGGCGATCTGGAGGGGATCGGCGGGATCACCGAAAAGCGGATGTTCGGCGGGCTGGCCTTTTTGCTGAACGGCAACATGCTGTGCGGGGTGCATGGCGAGGCGGCGGGCGGCGGCGCGATGTACCGGGTGGGCGCGGCCAATCACGCCCGCGCCCTTGAGCGCCCCGGCGCCGGGCCGATGACATTCACCGGCCGCGCCATCGGCACGATGATCAGCGTGTCGCCCGAAGGGCTGGGCGATGACGAAAGCCGCCGGATCTGGCAGGCTCTCGCGCTGGAATTTGTAAAGTCGCTGCCTGCAAAGTAGCCAAGCGCGATTTTCCCCGCTATAGGGGCGCGACAACGCCAAGGAGAGCCTGACAATGGCCGCAGAACAGACCCCGCAGACTTATCTGATCACCCCGCCCGAGATTGAACTGTCGAGCTTTCCCGATCTTCTGGCCCATGTGCTGGACGGCACCGAGGTGGCTTGCGTCCGTCTGGCTCTGGCCAGCCGCGATGAAGACACAGTGGCGCGCGCGGCCGATGTTCTGCGCGAGGTGGCCCATGCGCGTGACGTGGCCATCGTGATCGCCGAACATATGGCGCTGGTCGAGCGGCTGGGCCTTGATGGGGTGCATCTGAACGACGGGCCGCGCAATGTGCGCGCCACGCGCAAGGCGCTGGGGGCCGATGCCATTGTCGGGGCCTATTGCGGCGCCTCGCGCCATGACGGGATGATCGCCGGCGAAAGCGGCGCCGATTATGTCTCTTTCGGGCCGGTTGGGGCGACAGCGCTTGGCGATGGCACGGTGGCCGGCGCCGATCTTTTTACCTGGTGGTCCGAGATGATCGAGGTCCCGGTCGTGGCCGAGGGCGCGGTCACGCCGGACCATGCGTCCCAGCTGTCCGGGGTCACCGATTTTTTCGCCATCGGGCAGGAAATCTGGCTTACCGACGATCCTCTGGCCACCCTGAAAGCGCTGCAAAGCGAGATGGAATAGGCGCCGCCCGGCGCCCGGCCCTTACCCCCAAGGCAGGCCCGCGCGCACCGTCGCCTCGCAATCCGCCGCCAGCGCTTTGCGATCGGTGTAATCGGAGACCCGAAGCGGCGGGTGATAGATCAGATCGACCGAGCCTTGCCGCCATGCCGCCAGCGTGCGGATCAGATGCGGTGCGAACGCCATCTCGCCCCACCAGCCGTAAAAGCGCGGATCGGCGCCCTTGGGGGCGTGATAGGCCACGGTTACCGGCTGAATCCACATCGCCTCATGCAGGCCTTGGGAAAAGAACGCGGCGAAAAGGGTCGATTTGAACGGCACAACCTGCCGCCCGTCGGTCGATGTGCCCTCGGGAAAGAACATCAGCCGGTGACCGGCGCGCAGCCGCGCCTCGAACAGCGCTTTCTGGCGCGCCGCATCGCGGGCCCGGCGGTTGATAAACACGGTGCCCGTGGCCCGCGCCAGCCAGCCGATCCCGGGCCAGCCGGCGACCTCGGACTTCGAGACGAAATAGATCCGTTTGGGCGCGTTGAGAACGAAGATATCCAGCCATGACGAGTGATTGGCCACCGCCGCGCCCTTGTGATGCATCGGCCGGCCCTGAACCCGCAGGCGAATGCCCAGAATGATCAGCGCCGCCCGGCACACGCCTTGGGTGATAAAGGGCGTCACCGGCCGGGCCAGACCGAAAAGCGGCCGTTCGGCCAGTCGAAGCAGCAGCAAAACCGCCAGCCCGCCGAACACCGTCACCGCCAGCGGCACCGCCCGCAAAAGCGCCACCGCCCAGCCAAGCGGCGGGATGTCGGCCAGACCGGGCTCTTCATCGCTTTGCCATGTGCTCATCGCGCGCGCCGCTTTCGGTAGATGTCAAGCTGGCGCAGGTTCATCCGCGCGGTATCCATCACCAGACAGACATCGGTGGTGTTGAAGGCGTGGTCGATAAAGGCCCCCTCGCCCACAAAGCCGCCAAGGCGCAGATAGGCCTTGATCAGCGCCGGGGTCGCCGCCATCGCCGCCACCCGGTCGATGGCATCGGGGGCCATCAGATCCATGCTCTGAAACGCCTTTGACCGCACCCGCAGCTCAGGCGGGGCAAGATGGCGGTGGTGCAGCAGCGACAGGGGCGCGCTGAGCGCATCGATGTCGGTGCCATGAAAGCTGGCCACGCCGAAAAGGATCTCGATCCTGTGCCGGCGGACGTAATCGGCCAGCCCGTTCCAGAGATAGAGCATCGCAACCCCGCCCCGGTACTCGGGATGCAGGCAGGAGCGGCCCAGCTCAAGCAGGCGCCGGCCGGTGGCGCGCAGCGGCGCAAGATCATATTCGTCGTCGGTATAGAACCGGCCCAGCCGCGCCGCCTGATCGCCGCGCAAAAGCCGGTAAACGCCCACGACATGATCCAGATTTTGCGCATCGCGGTCGTGATCGATCAGGATCAGATGGTCGAAATGCGGATCGAAACGGTCACGCTCGAGCCCGGCCTGATGATCGACCAGATCGCCGTCCCCGCCCAGTTCGGTCACAAAGACAGAATATCGCAGCCGCTGGGCAGCGGTGATATCGGCCTCGGAGGTGGCAAGGCGCAGTTCAAAATTCGGTTCGCTCTGGATCATCGGTTTTCTGTCTTGTCGCCTTTCGCCCCGCGCCGCCTTTTAG
Organism: Paracoccaceae bacterium; assembly: GCA_030148745.1. Taxonomy (GTDB): domain Bacteria; phylum Pseudomonadota; class Alphaproteobacteria; order Rhodobacterales; family Rhodobacteraceae; genus JASBSV01. The sequence continues at coordinate 9,417 of JASBSV010000081.1, read as the reverse complement.
CCGGATTTTCCCGCCGGATAAAATGCTCAAATTACCAGCGCTGCCGCGGAAAAGTTAACCATATTAAATTGTTGGTTTAATTTCCAATTTATGTTAAATGACCACATGACACCCGCTTAAGTTGTGCAGAATGGTGTGTGTAAAGAGCAACCCGGCGATTACGTGCCGGCAACGAAAACAAGATCGATACGGGTGCTGTCTATGACGACCTTCCCTGAATGTTCGAAATTCACGGTGATTTTGTCGCCGATGTTCGATTGCACCTGGCCCAGCCCCCATTCCGGCCGATCGGGGTGTCTTACCAATGTGCCCGGCACCAATAGTGTATTCATGTATCCTCCGGTGGAGAAATTTAAATGACGACCAGACCAACAGATCTGACCGCGCTCGTCGGATCGCGCATCTGCCATGATCTTATCAGCCCTTTGGGGGCAATCAGCAATGGGGTTGAACTTTTGTCGATGACAGGTTCCGTCGCGGGGCCGGAAATGGCGCTGATCGCCGAAAGCATCGAAAGCGCCAATGCGCGGATCCGGTTTTTCCGGATCGCCTTTGGCGATGCCGCCGCCGATCAGGACCTTGGCCGGTCCGAGATCCTGTCGGTGCTGAACGATATCACCCGCAGCGGGCGGCTGCGCATCGACTGGTCGCCGCAGGAGATCACCAGCAGGCGCGACGTCAAACTGGTGTTTCTGCTGATCCAATGCCTTGAGACCGCAATGCCCTATGGCGGCCGCATCGCCATCACCGAAGATGACGATCACTGGACGATTCTGGGCAGCGCTGAGAAGATGATCATCCTCCCCAAAACCTGGGAAGTCCTGGCCAATCCCGCCGGCGCGGTTCCGGTCAGCGCCGCCGAGGTGCATTTTGCGCTGATCCCGGCGCTTTTGCACAGAAGCGGCAGGACTTTGGAGACCGTTCTGGGCGAGAACCGGATCGAAATCTCCTTTTGAGGGCCCGGGCCGGCACCCGGCGCCTCAGGCGCGCACGGTTCCGTCCCCATCCACCAGATATTTGAAACTGGTCAGCTGCTCGGCCCCGACGGGGCCGCGCGCGTGAAGCTTGCCGGTGGCGATCCCGATTTCGGCGCCCATCCCGAACTCTCCGCCATCGGCGAACTGGGTCGAAGCGTTGCGCATCAGGATCGCGCTGTCGAGCCGGGTAAAGAACCGCTGGGCCACGACATCGTCTTCGGTCATCACCGCATCGGTGTGGTTCGATCCATAGGTCGAGATATGCTCGATCGCGCCATCGACGTCATCCACGATTTTCGCGGCGATGATCATATCCAGAAACTCGCGCCCGAAATCATCGGCTTTGGCCAAAGTGCTGCCTTTCAGGCCCGCGCCTGCGCGCACCTCGACCCCGGCGGCGATCAGATCGTTCAGAACATCCTGGCCCAGCGTGGCGGCGATATCTTTATGGATCAAGAGGCATTCAGCCGAGCCGCAGATGCCGGTGCGCCGGGTCTTGGCGTTCAGCACCACACGGCGGGTCTTTTCAGGGTCGGCGGCGGCGTCGATATAGATGTGGCAGATCCCCTCGAGATGGGCAAAGACCGGCACCCGCGCCTCGCGCTGGACCAGCCCCACGAGCCCCTTGCCGCCGCGCGGCACGATGACGTCGATATGTTCGGTCATCCGCAGCATGGCGCTTACCGCCTGACGGTCGCGGGTCGGCACCAGCTGCACCGCATCACCCGGCAGGCCGGCCGATCTCAGACCCTCCTGCAGGCAGGCATGGATCGCGCCCGAAGAATGAAAGCTTTCCGAGCCGCCGCGCAGGATCACCGCATTTCCCGATTTCAGGCAAAGCGCGCCGGCATCGGCGGTCACATTCGGGCGGCTTTCATAGATCACCCCGATCACCCCCAGCGGCGTGCGCACGCGGCGGATATGCAGCCCGCTGGCCATATCCCATTCGCTGATCACCTGCCCCACCGGATCGGCCTGACCGGCCACCGCGCGCAGACCTTCAACGATGCCGCCGATGCGCCCTTCGTCGAGCCTCAGCCGGTCGAGCATCGCCGGAGAGAGCCCTTTGGCCCGGCCAAATTCCATATCCTTGTCATTGGCCTGAAGGATCGCCTCGCGGTTTTTCAGAACCGCCCCGGCGGCGGCGGTGAGGGCGGCGGATTTTTCTTCGCTGCCGGCAAAGGCCAGAACGCGGGCGGCGGCGCTGGCACGGGCGCCGATTTCCTGCATCAGGGTCTGGATGTCGTCGCTGTCTTTCATCGGAGGCACCTTTGGGCGGGGCGGGATTTGAGTATTTATACAAAGAAGAAGGGTTAAAGCGCCATATCGTCGCGGTGGATCAGCGCAGCGCGGCCGGGATAGCCCAGAACGCTTTCAATCTCGCCGCTTTGGTGGCCCTGGATCGCGCGCGCCTCGGCGGCGGTGTAGCGGGCAAGGCCGAGGCCCAGCCTCGTGCCATCCAATGCGATGGCGACCGGATCGCCGCGACCGAAGCTGCCCGAGACGGCGGTGACGCCGGCAGGGAGCAGCGATTTGCCCTGAGTGAGGGCGCGGGCGGCGCCGGCGTCTATCGCGATCTCGCCGCGCGGTTTCATCGAGGCGATCCATCTTTTGCGCGCCGCCTGCGGGTCGAGTTCAGGCAGAAACCATGTGGCCGGGGCGCCGTTTTCCAGCGCTTTGAGGGGGTTGAGGGTTGATCCTTCGGTGATTGCCATAGCCGATCCGCCTGCGGTGGCGGTGCGCGCGGCCATAAGCTTGGTCTTCATGCCCCCTTTGGAGAGGCCCGAGCCTGCATCGCCTGCCATTGCTTCGATTTCGGGCGTGATCTCTTCGATCACATCATAGCGGCGCGCGCTTGCGTCGTCCTTGGGGTTGGCGCTGTAGAACCCGTCCACATCCGAAAGCAGCACCAGTTGGTCGGCGCCGACGGTCACGGCGACCTGCGCGGCAAGGCGGTCGTTGTCGCCGTAGCGGATCTCATCTGTGGCGATGGTGTCGTTTTCATTGACGATGGGGACAACGCCGAGGCTGAGCAATTGTTCGAGCGTGGCGCGGGTATTCAGATAGCGCCGGCGGTTCGCCGAATCCTCGAGCGTGACCAGCACCTGAGCGGTGACGATGCCATGAGGCCCGAGCGCCTCTTCATAGGCGCGCGCCAGCCGGATCTGGCCGACCGCGGCGGCGGCCTGCGATTGCTCCAGCGCCAGTGCGCCGGCGGGCAGGCCAAGGGCGGCGCGACCTAGCGCGATGGAGCCGGAGGAGACGAGGATCACGGAGGTGCCCCGTGCATGGCAATCGGCAACGTCCTGAGCAAGGCTTTTCAGCCAGCCTGCACGCAGACCGCCACCCTGACGGTCCACCAGAAGCGCCGAGCCGATCTTGACCACCAGACGCCGGGCGGATTTCAGGGACGCCATGGCGCGTCCTCTCCGCCGGCCTCACCGGCTTCTGCCCTGCGCCCGGCGATGATCGTCCGGCGCATGGCGCGCAGAACCTCCTGCACCCCCTCGCCGCTGACGCCCGAGAGCATCATCACCGGCCCGCCTGACGCCTCTTCCAGTGCGGCCTTGCGCGCGGCGCGTTCCTCATCATCCAGCGCGTCGATCTTACTCAGCGCGGTAATGCGCGGCTTGTCGGCCAGCGCGCCGCCATAGGCCTCAAGCTCGGCGATGATGGTGGCGTAATCCTCGGCCGGGGTTTGCGATGTGCCATCGACAAGGTGCAGCAGGATCGCGCAGCGTTCGACATGGCCCAGAAACCGGTCACCGATGCCTTTGCCCTCATGCGCGCCGGCGATCAGGCCGGGGATGTCGGCGACCACGAATTCGGCCCCGTCCACCCCGACAACGCCCAGATTGGGATGCAGCGTGGTAAAGGGGTAATCGGCGATCTTGGGCCGGGCATTGGAGGTGGCGGCCAGAAAGGTGGATTTGCCCGCATTGGGCAGGCCCAGAAGCCCCGCATCGGCAATCAGCTTCAGCCGCAGCCAAAGCGTGCGCTCAACCCCTTCCTGCCCCGGATTGGCGCGGCGCGGGGCCTGATTGGTCGAAGATTTGAAATGCAGATTGCCAAAGCCGCCGTTGCCGCCTTTGGCCAGAAGCACGCGCTGGCCGACCTCGGTCAGATCGGCCAGCACGGTTTCTTCGTCTTCATAAAGGATTTCGGTGCCGACGGGCACGCGCAGGATGATATCGTCGCCATCGCGGCCGGTGCGCTGTTTGCCCATCCCGTGCTGGCCGTTCTTGGCAAAGAAATGCTGCTGATAGCGAAAGTCGATCAGGGTGTTCAACCCATCGACCGCCTCGGCCACGACATCGCCGCCGCGCCCGCCGTCGCCGCCATCGGGGCCGCCGTATTCGATGTATTTCTCGCGCCGGAAGCTGACGCAGCCGCCGCCGCCTGCGCCCGAGCGGATATAGACTTTGGTAAGATCGAGAAATTTCATGGCAGGGCTTTCAGCGTGGTTCGATCAACGCGATAGAGGGTATTTGCCACAGGCTCAAGCCGTGCCAGTGAGTTGCACTGACCATGCCCCACCGGGCGGAACCCGTTTTTGAGCAGAACCCGGGCCGAGGCGGGGTTGTCATCCATCACTTCGGCCTCAATCAAAACCAGCTTGGGAAAACGGTCAAAACAGGCCGCAACGAAGTGGCCGATCGCCTCGCTCGCATAGCCCTGCCCCCAGTGTTTCGGGCCAAGCAAATAACCCATTTTCACCGGATCGCCGCCGATCCCGATGGTGCCGATCAGGGTGCCGCCATCGGTGCGTATGGCGATCCCAAATCCGATCCGCCCTGAAAACCGGCGGCTGTCGATCCAGTGGCGCACCTCATCCTCGGCCCAGGGCGCGCGGACGGTGGACATCATCCGCGCAACCTGAGGCACGCCCCATTCGGCCTGCGCGATGCGCCAGTCGTCGGGGCCGAAATCGCTGAGCCGCAGGCGCGGGGTCTGAACCGTAAAGGGTTGGGCGGCATCGGGCATTCAGCTCAGCTTTTTAAGATAGGTCCAAGTGGGAACCGCGGCGTTGCGGGCGACCGAAAACGCCTCGGCATCACCCAGATAATCAAAGCCAGCCCCGGTCAGCACACGGGCCGAGGCGGGGTTGTCCTGAAACACCGTTCCGAACATGGTTTTGCAGCCCAGAGGATTGGCCGCCACCAGCGCCCGCACCGCCTGCGAGGCGATTCCAGTGTTCCAGAAGGCGGGCGCCACCCAAAACCCGATCTCGGACTGATCGCGGTCCATCCGGCCAAGGGCGATCTGGCCCATCACCTCGGCATGGCCATGGGCCGAGCCGTCGATGATCCAGACATCCTCGGCCCGTTTGTCGGATTGCGACAGGGCGATAAACGCCTCGGTCGCGCCGGGCGGCAGCGGATGAGGGATCGAACGGGTCATCCGCGCCACACGCTCATCACTGGTATACTGCCCGATCAGCCCCGCATCCGAGCGACGGATCGGGCGCAGCGTAAAGCGGTCGGTTTCGATCACCGGCTGGTTGATGACCTTTTCGATTTTCATGGGTTTCCTCCCTGGAAAAGCACGAAGAGAACAGACAATACGGTGAGCGCGGCAAGCACCCACATCAAAATACGTTCCGCGGGCCGCCCTGCCACGGTCCTTGCGATGCGGTCGCCCGCAAAGGTCCAGATCGGATGCAGGACAAGCTGGGCAGCCAGCAAAGAGATGGCAATGGTGGCAGTGGCCTGCAAGGTGGGGGTGCCGGGGCTCACGAAAGAAGTGAAACCGGTCGTGATCATCGCCCAGGCCTTGGGGTTAAGCGGATGCACCAGCAGCCCGGCGCGAAAACCGGGGGTGCGCAGGCGCGACTGATCGGTCGCCAGGCGCATATTTGCCACGCGCCAGGCCAGCCAGAAGATATACCCCGCCGAGGCCCATTTGAGCAGCTCAAAAAGCCATGGCACCTGATCGGCAAGCCCCATCAGGCCAAAGCCCACCGGCCAGATGATCAGCTGTTTGCCCAGAACCACGCCGGCCACGAACGGCAGCGCGGCGCGAAATCCAAAACGCGCGCCGGTGGCCAGAAGGGCCATATTGGCCGGGCCGGGCGTTCCGACCTGCGCGCCGGCAAAGGCCAGAAATGAAATTGTGGCGACACCCATCGGAGCCTCCGGAATATGAAAAGGGGACCGGCTTGTCGCCGATCCCCTGAAAACTTTTGCTTGTTGGGCTTCGGCTTACTCAGCGGCCTCCGCCACCGGGAGAACCGAAATAAAGGTGCGGCCTTTAAGGCCTTTGTGGAACTGGACGTTGCCATCGACCTTGGCAAAGATCGTGTGGTCACGGCCCATGCCCACGCCCTCGCCCGGCCACATCTTGGTGCCGCGCTGACGCATGATGATGTTGCCGGGGACGACAGATTCGCCACCGAACTTCTTTACGCCCAGACGGCGACCGGCAGAGTCGCGTCCGTTCCGTGAGGAGCCGCCTGCTTTTTTATGTGCCATTTGGTCTCTCCTTAGCCTTTGGCCAGTTCTTTGGCCTGCTCGATCCAGCCTTCACGCTCGATCCGGCCTTTGAACGCCAGTTTCTCGTCCATATCAGCTACGTCGGCATCCGACCACCCTGCAATCTGTGCAAATGTGGTGACGCCAGCCTCATGCAGCTTTTTCTCAAGCGCAGGGCCTACGCCCGACAGCTTCTTGAGGTCATCCGCAGCGGCATCCTTGGCAGCAGCCTTGGGCGCGGCCTTTGCCTCAGCCTTAGGCTTGGCAGCGGCTTTCGCCTTGGGCTTTGCAGCCGGCTTGGCGGCGGCTTTCTCCTCGGCCGGGGCCGAACCTGCGCCGATGGCAGCCTTGACGCCCGATTTGCCGGCGCCCTTCTCAAGGATCTCGGTCACCCGCAGCAGCGTCAGCTTCTGGCGGTGGCCCTTGGTGCGCTGCGAGCCGTGCTTACGGCGGCGCTTGACGAAATGGATGACCTTTTCACCCTTGATCTGTTCGATCACCTCGGCCTGAACGGCCGCGTCGTCGACCATCGGCGTACCAACAGTACCGCCAACCATCAAAATCTCGTTGAATTGAATTTTTTCGCCAGCATCCGCAGCAAGTTTCTCAACACGGAGGATATCCCCCGACTGAACCTTATACTGCTTGCCGCCGGTCTTGAGGACCGCAAACATAAGCGTCATTCCTTTGTCTTCCGCGTCCTTTGGTCCCTGTATAAACAGGCGTTTCGCCGATGTGGCACCGCAAACAGCGCGCCCCCGGATCGGGGCGAGATTTCATCACTCTCGCGGGGGTCCCCCGCCAGAAGCCGCGCTTATCATGCAGCCATGGATCAAAGTCAAGCCCGCAATGCACAGCGAACGGGCAACAGAGCGCTCGACACATTGCGGCGGCTCTGGCAAGGCTGAGCCATGACAGAAAAACCCGCCCAAAGCCAAGCCCCCACAGCCGATCGACGCGCCCTGATGGCCAGTGGCGGGATCGTTCTGGGCGGCGCGCTCTGGGGATTTTACTGGCTGCCGGTACGCTATCTGGGGGCGGCAGGGCTTGAGGGTGCATGGCCCGGCGTGGCGATCTATCTGGCTACGGTGATCGTGCTGGTGCCGCTGATCATCCGGCGCGCGCGGGCGCTGCTGAGCCATTGGCAGGCGCTGGCAATCGGCGGGATGCTGACCGGCGCCGCCTTCAGCTTTTATTCCACATCGCTGCTGATGACCGAGGTGGTGCGCGCGATCCTGCTGTTTTACCTCACCCCGATCTGGGGCACCTTCCTTGGCATCGCCTTTCTGGGCGAGCGACTGACAGCGGCGCGCGCCGGTGCTCTGGTACTCGCGCTGGGGGGGCTTGTGGTGGTGCTGGGCCCCGGCATGGCAATGGCGCGCGCGCCCAATGCCGGCGATCTTCTGGCGCTGGCCTCGGGCGTGGCATGGGCGCTGGGATCGTTTCAGCTTTACCGGCTAAGCCGGGTGGCGGTGACCGATCTGGTGATTGCCTTTGCCACCGGAAGCCTTGTGGTGACCGGCCTGACGCTTGTGGCCGGGATCGGCGGCCCCGCCCCCGAGCAGCCCCTGTCAGCGCTTGCCGCGGCGGCGCCCATCGCCCTTGCCATTGCGCTTTACGTCATCCCGATGCTGGCGCTGACCGTCTGGCCCGCGACCGTCCTGAACCCCGGCCGTATTGGCATTCTTCTGATGAGCGATGCGGTGGTCGGCATCATCTCGGCCGCGTTTTTATCGGGCGAGGCTTTTGGCTGGCGCGAGGCGGCGGGCACCGCGCTGATCATATCCGCCGCAGTGATCGAAGTGACATGGGGCCAAAGCGCCCCGCCCCCGCCCGCCGATCAGATATCCTCACCCGACATATAGCGCGCCGCCGCAAGGCCCAGCTTGTTCGAGATCTGCACGAACATCCTGTCAAAGGCAGAAAACAGCGCCTGATTGAGATGCCGCCCGGCCGGGGTTTTGGAAAATTCGACATAGGCGCGCAGCTCGCGATCCTTCAGCGGCGTATAGGCCATGGTGACATAGCCATAAACCCAATCGGCGGTATCGCTGCGGATCTGCTCTTCCTGACCCCAGATATCCTCGAGCATCTGATCCTCGGTCATATCGAAACCCGGCGCCTTGCCATCGCGCAGCCCGCGATAGAATGCAAAGTTGGAGTTCATCGCCCCCGCGACATTCTCCTCGACCAGATCATTGGTGACGACGAACTCTTCCAGCAGCCGCACCCGCGGCGCATGGCGCCGCACCATCTGGCGAAACTTCTGCCGGCTGGCCGCTTCGATTTCCTTGTCGAACAGCGCCCGCCGCGCCGAAAGCTCAAGCTTGATGATGCGCTGGCCCAGATCGCTGCGGAAAAAGCCGATGATCGGCTCGATATCCTTACCCTCCAGCGCTTTGGCCATGCCCTCCTGAACCACGCCCGTCATCCAGCCAAGGTCATAGATCTTGTCGACCTCGCCCGCCCAGCCTGCCCCGCCCGAGCCGGGAAACATTTCGTCGCGCAGGCTCTGTCCATAGTCCTGACCTTCGCGGCGCATGATCTTTACCGTCTCCGGGAGGGAAATCGCACCGAAAAGGCTTTGCAGGCGCGGGCCGATCTCGGCCGGGGCGGGCAATGCCGCAAGGATCAGACCGAGCGAAAGGATAAGAGGGCGGATCACGGCGCATGGCTCCTGCATTTGAGTTTCCTTTCGATACCCCCCGGCGCGGCGCTTTCCAAGCCCTGCGCCATCACAAGCGCGCAATCGCCGCCCCACGCCCCCGCCCCGCGCGCGCCCTGCCCGCCTTTTCGGGCAGCTATCGCGCAGAAATGCAATTCGCCCCTTGCCAGCCGCCAAATAGCCGACTACACGGACGCCGATCCTTCGCGGAGAGGTGCCGGAGTGGTCGAACGGGGCGGTCTCGAAAACCGTTGTGGGTGCAAGCCCACCCAGGGTTCGAATCCCTGTCTCTCCGCCACTTGCC
>JASBSV010000080.1 GCA_030148745.1 Paracoccaceae bacterium | reverse complement strand
GGCATATTCCTTTGTCTGATCCCCAGTCTTAACTTTAGTCTCCTACCCTAACAACAATCGTCTTTTGCACCCGCGCGGGGCTTTGTATGGTGCCGGAAAGGGGTTTTCCGTGACTGTCGCCAATGCTTCCGTAACGCCAATGATGGCCCAATACCTTGAGATCAAGGAAGCGCATAAAGATGCGCTTTTGTTCTATCGGATGGGCGATTTTTACGAGATGTTTTTCGATGACGCGGTCGCTGCCGCGGCGGCTCTGGATATCGCGCTTACCAAACGCGGCAAGCATCTGGGGCAGGATATCCCGATGTGCGGCGTTCCGGTCCATGCCGCCGAAAGCTATTTTCTGACGTTGATCCGCAAAGGGTTCCGGGTGGCGGTCTGCGAACAGCTTGAGGCGCCCGCCGAGGCCAAAAAGCGCGGCTCCAAATCCGTGGTCAAGCGCGGGGTTGTCCGCCTTGTCACCCCCGGCACCCTGACCGAAGACAGCCTGCTTGAGCCGCGGCGCAACAACTATCTTGCGGCCTTTAGCGAGGTACGCGATGCCGCCGCCCTGGCCTGGGTTGATATTTCAACCGGAGAGTTTCGGGTCATCCCCACCTCGCGGATGCGCCTTGGCCCCGAACTGGCGCGGCTTGCCCCAAGCGAATTGATCGTCTCGGCGCGGCTCGAGGCGGATTTGGCTGATTTAGTCTCTGATTCTGCCAGCGCGCTGACACCTCTGGCGGCTTCGGCCTTTGACAGCGCGACGGCGCTGGATCGTCTGACGAATTTTTACCGCGTCGGATCGCTTGAAGCCTATGGCCAGTTCGACAAGGCCGAGATCGCGGCGATGGGCGCGATATTGTCCTATCTTGAGATCACGCAGAAAGGTCAGCTTCCGCGCCTGCGCCCGCCGCATAAGGAAAGTACCGGGCGCGCAATGCAGATCGATGCCGCGACACGCCGCAACCTTGAGCTAACGCAAGGTCTGTCCGGCGGGCGCGAGGGGTCGCTTCTGGCGGCGATCGACAGAACCGTCACCGCCGGCGGCGGGCGTTTGCTTGAACGGCGCCTTTCCAGCCCCTCGCGTGATCTGAAGCAGATCAACGAACGGCTGGATGCGGTGCAATTTGCGGTGGATCAGGCAAAAACGGCCGATGATCTGCGCGCTGCGCTGCGCCAAACCCTGGATATGGACCGCGCCCTGTCGCGCCTGTCGCTCGACCGGGCCGGTCCCCGCGATCTTGCCGTTATCCGCGACGGGCTGAAACAGGCCGGTCAGATCGCCGCGCGAATGCCGCAGACGGACCTGCCTGCGCTGCTGGCCGGGGCGGCAAAGGCGCTGGACGGGCATCAGGACCTTGTGACGCTTCTGACCGATGCCTTGCTTGAGGACCCCCCGCTTTTGACGCGCGACGGCGGCTTTATTGCCAAAGGCTATGACGGTGAGCTTGATGAGGCCCGGACGCTGCGCGATCAGGGCCGGTCGGTCATCGCCGGAATGCAGGCCGAATATGCCGGGCAGACCGGCATCGCCTCGCTTAAAATCAAGCACAACAATGTTCTGGGCTATTTCATCGAAACCACCGCGACCCACGCGGAAAAGATGCTGTCGCCGCCCTTGTCGGAAACCTTCATTCACCGCCAGACGACCGCCAATGCGGTGCGGTTCACCACCCTGCCCCTGTCCGAGATGGAAACCCGGATCCTGAATGCCGGAAATCACGCTCTGGAAATCGAAAAGCGGCTCTATTCCAGCCTGAAATCCTCTGTTCTGGAACAATCCGCCCGGATCGGGGAGGCTGCCGCGGCCCTGTCCGAGATTGATGTTTCGACCGCTCTGGCCGATCTGGCGCGGGGCGAAAACTGGTGCCGGCCCGTGCTTGATGAAAGCCGCGCGTTCGAGGTGACGGGCGGGCGCCACCCGGTCGTCGAACAGGCGCTTGGGCGACAGGGCGGCACCGTCTTTATCGCCAATGACTGCACCTTGAGCGAGGATCGGATCTGGCTTTTGACCGGCCCGAACATGGCCGGTAAATCGACCTTTTTGCGCCAGAACGCCCTGATCGCCCTTCTGGCCCAGTCCGGCGCCTATGTGCCGGCGAAATCGGCACATATCGGCCTTGTTTCACAGCTTTTCTCGCGGGTTGGTGCCTCGGACGATCTGGCGCGGGGACGGTCCACCTTTATGGTTGAGATGGTCGAAACCGCCGCGATCCTCAATCAGGCCGACGATCACGCGCTGGTCATCCTTGACGAGATCGGGCGCGGCACCTCAACCTATGACGGGCTCTCCATCGCCTGGGCCACCCTTGAGCATCTGCACGAGGAAAACCGCTGTCGCGCGCTTTTTGCAACGCATTATCATGAGCTTACCGCCCTCACCGCCAAGCTGGACAGTGCCGAGAATGCCACAGTTGCCGTCAAGGAATGGGATGGTGAGGTCATTTTTCTGCATGAGGTGCGCAAAGGCGCGGCAGATCGGTCATATGGCGTGCAGGTTGCCAAACTTGCCGGCCTGCCCGAAGCCGTGGTCAGCCGCGCCCGGATCGTTCTTGAAGCGCTGGAAAAAGGTGAGCGCGAAGGCAGCACACATCAAAAGGCGCTGATCGACGATCTTCCGCTGTTTTCCGCCTCCCCGGCGCCGGCGCCCAAATCCACCAGCTCGGCGGTGGAAGACCGGCTGGGCGCCATTCATCCTGATGAGTTGACCGCCAAAGAGGCGCTTGACCTGATTTACGAGCTCAAGCGCCTGACAGACGATTAAGCACCGGGGTTAGAGGACACGCCAACCCTGGCTGGCCGCAGCAGCCGGTCGTGCAGCATGAACCCGACCGCCGAAACCTGAATGATGTCGCCTGCCTTGGTTTCAGGCAGCGGCGCTTCGAACATGGCCTCGTGAACCTGCGGATCAAAACGATCGCCAATTTGCGGTGCAATAGGCTCGATCCCGTGTTTACCAAAGACCCTCAACAGCTCTTTCATGGTCAGCTCGATCCCCTCGGCGATCGCCGCGGTCGAACCGGCGGGATCTTCGGCAATCACGTCAAGCGCGCGGGCCAGGTTGTCGTACACCGGCAGCATGTCACGAGCCAGCTTTGACCCGCCATAGTTTTCCGCCTCGCGGCGGTCACGCTCGCTGCGTTTTCGGGCGTTTTCAGCGTCGGCAAGCGCGCGCATGAACCGGTCGCGCAATTCGTCACGCTCGGCCTTCAGCGCCTCAAGCTCATCGGGCTCGATGTCAAGCTCCAGACCCTCTTCTTCAAAGCCTTCGGCGGCTTCAACATCATCCAAAAATTCGTCTTTCTTTACGTCTGCCATCTTTAACCTTTGCCCTGATCCGAAATCAGTTTGCCCACAAGTTGGGCGGTGTAGTCTACGATCGGAACGATCCGCCCGTAATTCAGCCGCGTAGGCCCAATGACCCCCACCGCTCCGACGATTCGCTGATCTGCGTTCATATAGGGAGAGACCACCAAAGAGGAACCCGAAAGCGAAAAGAGTTTGTTTTCTGATCCGATAAAAATGCGCACACCTTCGCCTTCGTCGGTCAGTTCCAGAAATTCGGCGATGTCGCGCTTGCGCTCAAGATCGTCAAACAGCGTGCGGATACGGTCAAGATCCTCGGCGCCCGTCGCGTTATCCAAAAGGTTCGACCGGCCGCGCACGATAAGCCGCTCGATCCGCTCGCCCTCATTCTCCCAGACCGCCAGACCGTTTTCCACCAGCGACCGCGCCAGACTGTCAATCTCTTGGCGACGCTTGCGAATTTCCGCTCCCATCGTCGCGCGCATTTCGGAAACGGTTTTCCCTTCGGCCAGCGCATTAACGAAATTGGCCGCCTCGCGCATCGAGGACGGGGTTTGGCCGGGCGGCGGGGTGAAGACGCGGTTTTCAACCGTGCCGTCGGAAAACACCAGAACCACAAGGGCCCGGTCGGGCGCGAGGCTCACAAATTCGATATGCCGGATCGCGGCCTCATGTTTGGGCGCAAGAACAAGGCTGGCCCCCTGCGTCAGCCCCGACAAAGCCGAGCCGACACGGTCAAGCATGGTGGCGACATCCCGCTCGTTCGTGCCAAGCGTTGCATCGATCTTTTCACGGTCATCGTCGCCAAGCGCGCGCACCTCAAGAAGGCCGTCAACAAACATCCGCAGGCCCTGCTGCGTCGGGATGCGCCCGGCCGAAACGTGCGGGCTCCCCAACAGGCCCATAAACTCAAGGTCTTGCATGACATTTCGGATTGTCGCGGCAGAGATTTTTTCGCTCATCGACCGGCTTAGCGTGCGCGATCCCACCGGCTCACCATCGTTCAGATAGCCTTCGACGACCCGGCGAAAAACCTCGCGCGACCGGTCATTGAGTTCATTCAGATCTGAGGGCCTGTCGTTCATTGCGTGGTCCTGAGGAGCCAATTCATTAAAGGGTTTACTGCGGCGGCGTCAATCGGGGTTGCCTTGGCTTGCGTCACTGGCGTATCTGGCAGCGCAACAAAAGGAGATCCCATGCGCCCCTCTGGTCGAAATCTAAGCGAAATGCGCCCAATTTCAATCGAAGTCGGCGTTACCCGCCATGCCGAGGGGTCATGCCTGATCAAATGCGGCGACACCCATGTTCTTTGCACCGCATCGATTGACGAACGTGTGCCGCCCTTTCTGAAAAACTCGGGCCTTGGCTGGGTCACAGCGGAATACGGGATGCTGCCGCGGGCGACCCATACCCGGATGCGGCGCGAGGCCAAAAATGGCCAATCGGGCCGCACCCAGGAAATTCAGCGCCTGATCGGGCGCAGCCTGCGCGCCGGGATCGACCGCGTGGCCCTTGGCGAGCGTCAGATAACCGTCGATTGTGATGTCATTCAGGCCGATGGCGGCACCCGCTGCGCGTCGATCACCGGCGGCTGGGTCGCGCTCAGGCTGGCGGTCAACAAATTGCTCAAGGCCGGAGATGTGGTCAGCGACCCGCTGATCAACAATGTCGCCGCCGTCAGCTGCGGGATATATGCAGGCCAGCCGGTACTTGACCTCGACTACCCCGAGGATTCCGAGGCTGGTGTTGATGGCAATTTCGTTCTGACCGATGATTTGCGCCTGATCGAGGTTCAGATGTCCGCCGAAGGTTCGACATTTACCCGCGCCCAGATGGATGAGCTTTTGGGCCTTGCCGAAACCGGCGTTGGTCAACTGGTGGCCGCGCAAAACGCGGCGGTTGCATGACATGCCGCGCCCGCCCTTTGAAAAACTGGTGATCGCCACCCACAACAAGGGCAAACAGTCTGAAATCTCGGCGCTTCTGGCGCCTTTCGGCGTCACGGTGATCAGCGCGGGCGATCTAGGATTAGCCGAGCCTGACGAAACCGAAGACACATTCGCCGGCAACGCAAGGATCAAAGCGCATTTCGCCGCCAAAGCCACCGGCCTGCCGGCGCTGTCCGATGACAGCGGCATCATGGTCGATGCCCTGAACGGCGCGCCGGGCGTATACACCGCCGATTGGGCGGAAACCGAAAATGGCCGCGATTTCGCGATGGCCATGGCCAAAGTCTGGAACAAAGTTGCGGATCAGGGGGCCGGGGCACCGAAAACCGCCGCTTTTCACTGCACCCTTTGCCTGGCCTATCCCGGCGGGCGCGATCAGATATTCGAGGGCCGGGCCGAAGGCACATTGGTCTGGCCACCGCGCGGCGAAAACGGCTTTGGCTTTGATCCGATGTTTCAGCCCGCCGGTAACGCGCGGACCTTCGGCGAAATGACGCCTGCGGAAAAGCACCCGCTGACCCACCGGGCGCGGGCCTTTGAAAAATTCGTTGCGGCCTGTTTTGGATGAAAACTGGAAAATAGGCGGGTTTGGTCTCTATATTCATTGGCCGTTCTGTCAGGCCAAATGCCCTTATTGCGACTTTAACAGCCATGTTTCCGCCTCTGTCTCGCAATCCGACTGGCAAGCCGCTTATCTGTCTGAACTTGATCGCCTTGCGGCAGAAACCGGCGACAGAATTCTTGGTTCGGTGTTTTTCGGCGGCGGCACGCCCAGCCTGATGCAGCCCGATGTCGTTGCCGCCATTCTAGAGCGGGTCGGGAAAAACTGGCGTTTGCGCAACTCTCTGGAAGTCACGCTCGAAGCGAACCCGACATCGGTCGAGGCGGGGCGCTTTGATGGCTACCGGCAGGCCGGGGTCAACCGGATATCGATGGGGTTTCAGGCGCTGAATGACGCCGATCTGCGTCGCCTTGGCCGCCTGCACAGCGTCGCGGAATCCCTTCAGGCGCTTGATATCGCGAGAAAGTATTTCGACCGCTTCAGTTTTGATCTGATTTATGCCCGTCAGGATCAGACCCTTTCATCCTGGCAAGATGAATTGAAACAGGCCCTTGCCTTGGGGCCCGAGCATCTTTCGCTTTATCAGCTGACAATCGAAGAAGGCACCGCCTTTGGCGACCGGCTGGCGGCGGGGCGCCTTGCGGGACTGCCCGATGAGAATCTGGCGGCCGAAATGTTCTTTGCCACGCAGGAAATTTGCGATGCTGCGGGCCTTCCGGCCTATGAAACCTCAAACCACGCGCGGGCGGGACAGGAATCGCTACATAATCTGACCTATTGGCGCGGCGGCGATTATCTGGGCGTTGGTCCCGGCGCGCATGGAAGGATTACCGTTGGTAATCAAAGGTTTGCCACAGATACCACGCTTTCCCCCACCGCCTGGCTGGCCGAGGTTCAGCAAACGGGAAGCGGGGAGAAGTCGCGCGTTGCGCTGACACCCGAAGAGCAGGCGGTGGAATATCTGATGATGGGCCTTAGAATTTCAGAAGGCATTGATATTAAACGATATTCTAAGCTAAGCGGCGCCGCGCCTAGGCTGTCGGACCTTGGCCAAATGGGCCTTGTCGCCCTCTCAGACGGCCGCCTGACCGTCACGCCCAAGGGTCGGCCGCTGCTGAACGCCATTCTGCGCGAGATTCTGGCATGACGCGGGCGTTCTGGTTCATCCTTGGGCTTGGATCACTGGCGATTGGCCTTGCCGGCGTCATCCTCCCGCTTGTCCCGACTGTGCCCCTGATCCTTCTGGCGGCGTTCAGCTTTGCCCGTTCTTCCGACCGGCTTCACGACTGGATCATCGGCCACAGCCTCTTTGGCCCGATGGTGCGCGACTGGCGCGATAAGGGGGCGGTATCAAAGCGCGGAAAAATCGCAGCCACAGTCTCTATCGTGTCGGTTTTCCTGATTTCCGTGATCCTTGGGCTACGGCCAGCCATCTTGCTGATTCAGGCGCTTGTCCTGTCTGCCGTCCTGATTTTCATCTGGTCGCGCCCTACCGGCTAGCGCTGAGTATCCGGCACAGCTCATCCAGATCGTCCAGCGTCGAATAGGCGATGCTCAGAACGCCGCACTCTTGCCCCGGCTTGTGATCGACGGAAACTTTCATCTTCAGGTTCGCGGAAAGATCGCCTTCAAGCGCGCGGGTATCGGGATCTTTCTCGACTTTACGCTTTGCCGGTGCTTTGCCTGGCTTCTTCGGCGCTTTGACCAACCGTTCGGTATCGCGCACCGACAGACCCTTTTTCACCACCTGCCGCGCCAGATCCGACGGATCATCCGCTGTGATCAGCGCCCGGGCATGGCCGGTTGTCAGATCGCCCTTTTCCAGCAGGGCCTGCACATCGTCAGGCAGCTGCAAAAGCCGCATCAGATTGGCGATATAGCTTCGGCTTTTTCCCAGCGCCTGCGACAGCTTTTCCTGAGTGTGGCCAAAACGGTTCATCAGCTGGCGATAGCCGGCAGCCTCTTCGATCGGGTTCAGATCGGCGCGCTGAATATTCTCGATAATCGCAATCTCAAGAACTTCTGTATCGTCCAGATCGCGCACGATGACCGGCAGTTCATGCAGCTGCGCCAGCTGCGCGGCACGCCAGCGACGCTCACCCGCGACAATCTCGTAACGGTCTGGTCTTTTTGGACTTCTTCGAACGATCAGAGGCTGAATGACGCCCTTTTCCCGGACCGAGGCGGCAAGGCTTTGCAGATCCTCTTCTACAAAGGCGCGCCGGGGCTGATCGGGGTTGGGGATCAGACGCTCAACCGGAACCGTTCGTTCCAGACGCTCGGGCGGCGCATCGCTTTTCGTCTCGGGCTGAACATCCGCCATAAGGGCCGAAAGGCCGCGGCCCAGACCGCGTTGGGGTGGTTTCTTAGCCATTGGCAAGCTCTCCCTTTTTCGGAGCGAGTTTATTTCGCGCAGCAAGCTCGCGCGCAAGGGCCCGGTAAGCGGCCGAACCGGCGGATGCGGAATCGTAATCCAGCACTGGCAGGGCGAATGACGGCGCTTCGCTGACCCTGACATTCCGTGGGATCACGGTATTGAACACCAGA
Source organism: Paracoccaceae bacterium (assembly GCA_030148745.1). GTDB lineage: Bacteria > Pseudomonadota > Alphaproteobacteria > Rhodobacterales > Rhodobacteraceae > JASBSV01. Next base: position 34,249 of record JASBSV010000080.1, on the reverse strand, counting down.
TCCCCAAGATTGTCGCGCGCGTCTTTCTCGACCAGCCGCGAAAGGTTGTTGCGCTTGTCATACATCGTCAACACAATCCCCTCGATGCGAATGTTGGGATTGGCCGTCTCACGCACTTCGCGCACCGACAACATCAGTTGCGACAGCCCTTCAAGCGCGAAAAACTCACTTTGCAGCGGCACCAGAACGGAATCGGCGGCCACCATCGCATTCACAGTCAAAAGGTTCAGTGACGGGGGGCAATCGATCAGAATATAGTCCAGTTCAAAAGCGTCGATCTGCGGCTGCCGCAACGCATCATGGAGCAGAAAGCTCCGCTTTTCGTTCGACACAAGCTCAATATCAGCCGAGCTTAAATCGGTGGTGGCCGGGGCGATCAACAGGCGTTCGATCCCCGAGGTCAGAACAACACTTGTCAGTGGCGCTTCGTCCAGCAAAAGATCATATGTGGTGTGCTGGCGGCTCTCACCTTCTATACCTAGGCCGGTCGATGCGTTGCCCTGCGGGTCAAGATCCACAAGCAGAACCTTAAACCCAAGCTCGGCCAGCGCTGCACCCAGGTTGATGGTCGTCGTGGTTTTCCCAACGCCGCCTTTCTGGTTCGACACAGCAATAATTTTCGGTGCCGGTGGGCGCATCGGGTCAGACACGGGCAAGCTCTCCAATCTTGAGGACGACAGCTTCGTCCGATGTTTGGCTTGGTATTTCTTCGCCCGAGAAGCGCCATGTTGCAAGGGCTTCTTCCACTTCGGTACGAAAGCGCGCGCCCTTTAGGAAAAAAGCGTGTCCGTTTGATCGCAGGTGCCGCTCGGCGTGGGCCAGAAGTTGTGTCAGCGGCGCAAGCGCCCGCGCGGTCACCACATCGGCGCCCAGCGGGTCAAGATCTTCGATCCTTGCGTTCAAAACCCGGGCCGATACCCCTGTATTTCTTAGAACCGTCTGAAGAAACGTGCATTTTCTCTGGTCCGCATCGACCAGCGTTACCTGTACGCCCGGCCGGGTTTCGGAAAAGATAATCGCCAACACCAACCCCGGAAACCCGCCGCCCGATCCGAAATCGGCCAGGCTGACGAATTCTTTGGGCATCAACTGTGCAAGCTGGGCCGAATCGCGGAAATGGCGGCTCCAGATCTGGTCGAGGGTTGAGCGGCTGACCAGATTGATGCGCGGATTCCACTTTGTCAGCAGGTCGTGATAGGCGCTCAGCCGCGCGATTGTTTCACGTGAAACATCCAGCCCCAGATCACTCGGCGCCTCCTGCATCAGGCGCGCCGCGCGCGGTCGGCCCGGCGGATCCGCGCCAGAATAAGCGTCAGGGCGGCGGGCGTGACCCCCTCGACCCGGGCCGCCTGCCCCAATGTTGCGGGCCGCGCCGCCATCAGTTTCTGCCGCAATTCGCCGGACAGCCCCTCCAGCGCGGTAAAATCGAAATCATGCGGGATCTGCTGCGCCTCATCGCGCTGCATCGCCTCTACATCCCTGCTTTGGCGCTGGATGTAATTGGCATACATCGCCTCATTGCTGATCTGCTCGGCGATCTGGGGTTCGGTCTCGCCCAGCTCGGGAAAAAGAGCGGTCAGATGGTCAAAGCTCACATCCGGAAAGGCCAGAACCTCAAACCCGTCACGACGCGATCCATCCTGGCTGACTGAAATACCGGCCTTGGAAAGCTGGCTGGGTGTCAGGGACATTTCCTTGAGGCTCGCCCGGACGCGGTTCAGCTTGTCCAGCTTTTCATCGAACGCCGCCGCCCTGCCTGATGAGACACAGCCAATTGCCATGCCCAAGGGCGTCAGCCGTTGATCGGCGTTATCTGCGCGAAGCGACAGACGGAATTCTGCGCGTGAGGTGAACATGCGATAAGGCTCACTCACCCCGCGGGTGATCAGATCATCGACCATCACGCCGATATAAGACGACCGGCGGCTAAAGGTGATGGGGTCACGCCCCAAGGCACCGAGCGCGGCGTTGAGCCCGGCAACCATCCCCTGCGCTGCCGCCTCCTCATAACCCGTCGTGCCGTTAATCTGACCGGCCAGGTAAAGCCCGCGGACATCCAGAAGGCTCAGCGTCTCACCCAATGCGCGGGGATCGATGTAGTCATATTCAATCGCATAGCCGGGTTGAATTATTACAGCATTTTCAAGGCCTTTGATGGACCTGACATAATCCTCCTGCACCGCCTCGGGCAGAGAGGTTGAAATCCCGTTGGGATAGATCGTCGAATTGGAAAGCGACTCGGGCTCCAGAAATATCTGATGCGAGGTTTTGTCGGCGAACCTTACGATCTTATCTTCGATCGAAGGACAATAGCGCGGGCCAACCCCGCTTATATGCCCGCCATACATCGCTGAGCGGTCCAGATTCTTGCGGATAATCTCATGCGTCGCCTCATTGGTATGAGTGATCCCGCATGAAATCTGCTTTGCCGTGGGCGCGTCCGACAGAAAGGAAAACATCGTCGGCACATCATCGCCGGGCTGCATTTCAAGCCCGCTCCAGTCGATGGTCGTGCCATCAAGTCGCGGCGGCGTTCCGGTCTTGAGCCGCCCCAGTGGAAGCCCGAAATCATCGATACGCTCAGCCAGTCGAACCGACGGATTGTCACCCATCCGCCCGCCGGGATAGGAATGGTCGCCGATATGAATGACGCCGCGCAAAAAGGTGCCGGTCGTCAAAACCACCGCAGCGGAGCTAAGTGTTGCGCCATCGGCCAGAACCACAGCGCTAACTGCGCCGGCTTCCATCAGGAAATCAACTGCCTCACCCTCGATCACCGTCAGGTTTTGGCTATTGGCCATCTCGCGCTGCATGGTGCGTTTATAGATTTCGCGGTCAGCCTGCGCCCGCGGCCCCCGAACAGCCGGCCCTTTGCGGCGATTGAGCAGGCGAAACTGGATCCCGGCAGCATCCGCCACCCGGCCCATCACCCCGTCGAGCGCATCAATCTCACGCACCAGATGCCCTTTGCCCAGCCCACCGATAGCTGGATTACAGGACATCACGCCAATCGCATCCGCCCTGAGCGTGATCAGCGCGGTGCGCGCGCCGACCCGCGCCGAGGCGGCAGCGGCCTCGGTCCCCGCATGGCCGCCACCGATGACGACAACATCAAAGTCCAGATGTTTCACGTGAAACACTCCTCATTTGCCGAGGCAGAAGCTCGAGAAAATTTCGTCAAGGATTTGTTCCACATCTACACGGCCAACCAGAGAATCAAGGGCACGGATCGCATTTCTAAGCTCCTCCGCCGCTATGTCATACGCATCCGGTCCACGTTTTACCAATTCTTTAACCTCTTCCAGGCTTTCCGCAGCCCTGATCATCGCGGCGCGGTGCCGCTCTTTGGTCGCCGTGCCAACTGCCGCAGCGCGGGTTTCGAGCTCCTGACAGATCGCGTCGATCAGCGCATCAAGCCCCGCCCCGGTCTTGCCCGACACCGCAAGGCTGCCGCCCTGCCGCAGATCGGCCTTGGATAGCACCGAAATATCGCCAGGCATCTTCGCGACCGGAAGCTCCTCCTCCAACGTATCGATCAGGAAAACCCGGATATCAGCATTTTCTGCCCGCGCAATCGCCCGGCTTACACCGATCTTTTCAACGACATCTGCGCTTTCGCGCAGGCCGGCGGTATCAAGCACGGTGACCGGAAGCCCGCCAAGATCCATATGCACCTCAAGAACATCGCGTGTCGTCCCTGCAACGTCCGAGGTGATCGCCGCATCGCGCCCACTGAGCGCATTCAGAAGTGTAGATTTGCCCGCGTTCGGCGCGCCGATGATCGCCACCTCAAACCCGTCGCGCACGCGCTCGGCCACCGAAGCGCCGGCGATTTCGCGGTTGAGATCCGTCAGAACTTCGGCGCAAAGCGTCAGAACCTCGGGCGAGACATCGACCGGAACCTCTTCGTCCGCGAAATCAATCGTTGCCTCGATCAGAGAGGCCGCGCGGATCAGCGCCTTTCGCCAACTCTCGGACAGATCGCCCAGCTTGCCGGAAAGCACACGATAGGCCTGCCGCCGCTGCGCTTCGGTTTCGGCGTTCAGAAGATCGGACAGCCCTTCGACCTGCGCCAGATCCAGCCGGTCGTTTTCCAGCGCCCGCCGCGTAAACTCCCCCGGTTCGGCAAGGCGCAGCCCTTCGAACGTGGAAAGCTCTTCCAAGATCGCCTTGGCGGTCGCCGGGCTTCCGTGAATATGAAGCTCGACCACATCTTCGCCGGTAAAACTGCCGGGCGCGGTAAAACTGAGCACCAGCGCCTGGTCCAGATCTGTGCCGCCCCGCGTTCGCAAAACCCTTAGCGCGCTGCGGCGGTCATCGGGCAAAGCACCAGCGATCTGCCGGCCCGCTTCAAAGGCTTGCGGCCCCGACAGGCGGATAATGCCGACACCTGCCTTACCGCGAGCGGTAGCAAGCGCGAAAATCGTATCCATATCACTCTAACACATTGTTTATAAACAATAAGTTACGTGTTCATCGAATCGAAGAACTCGGCATTTGTTTTTGTCTGTTTAAGCTTCGAGATCAGGAATTCGATGGCATCGGTGGTTCCCATCGGATTCAGAATCCGGCGCAGAACATAGGTTTTCTGAAGATCGACCTTATCAACCAACAGCTCTTCCTTCCGGGTGCCGGATTTGAGGATGTCCATGGCCGGGAAGACGCGCTTGTCGGCGACCTTGCGATCCAGCACGATCTCGGAGTTGCCGGTGCCTTTGAATTCTTCAAAGATCACCTCGTCCATCCGGCTGCCGGTGTCGATCAGAGCAGTTGAGATAATGGTCAGCGATCCGCCCTCTTCGATGTTCCGCGCCGCACCAAAGAACCGCTTGGGGCGCTGCAGGGCGTTGGCGTCGACACCGCCGGTCAGCACCTTACCCGAGGATGGCACAACCGTGTTGAACGCGCGGCCCAGACGGGTGATCGAATCCAAAAGGATGACAACATCGCGCTTATGTTCAACCAGACGCTTGGCCTTTTCGATCACCATTTCCGAAACCGCGACATGGCGGCTGGCCGGTTCGTCGAAGGTGGAGGAGATAACCTCACCCTTAACCGAGCGTTGCATGTCGGTGACTTCCTCTGGCCGTTCGTCGATCAGAAGGACGATCAGGTAACACTCTGGATGGTTGGCGGCGATCGAATGGGCGATGTTCTGCAACAGAACCGTCTTACCCGTGCGCGGCGGCGCGACGATCAGCGAACGCTGGCCCTTACCGATGGGCGCCACCAGATCGATGATCCGGGCGGAGCGATCCTTGACCGTGGGATCTTCGATCTCCATCTTCAGGCGCTCGTCGGGATACAGCGGTGTCAGGTTGTCAAAGGCTACCTTGTGGCGCGCACGCTCGGGGTCTTCAAAGTTGATCTGCTCGACCATGGTCAGGGCGAAATATTTCTCGGTCTCGCTGGGCGCGCGGATCACCCCTTCGACCGTGTCCCCGGTGCGCAGCGAAAACTGGCGGATCATGTCGGGTGAAACATAGATATCGTCGGGGCCCGGCAGATAGTTTGCCTCGGGCGAGCGCAGAAATCCAAATCCGTCCTGCAGAACCTCAAGCACACCGTCGCCGCCGATCACCCAGTCATCTTCGGCCTGTTCCTTGAGGATGGCGAACATCATGTCGCCCTTGCGCATCGTGGATGCATTTTCGATCTCAAGCTCTTCTGCCATCGACAACAGGTCTTTGGGGCTTTTCGCTTTGAGATCGGACAGATTCAGACGGTCTTGGTTCATGGGGGACTTTCGATCCGGGACATAAGAACCACCGGGGTTCCATGCGTTAATGTGTCATTGGATAATTCGCAGCCGGACGGCGCGCGAAGTTCTGATAATCGGTCAACCCCGTATCGTCAATGCATTTCACCAGGGCCGCGCGATAACCGAAACCACGATGATCACCAACAAAACGGTAGGAACCTCGTTCATCAGGCGATACTGGCGCCCGGTCAGGGTGTTGGTGCCGGCCAGAAACTCCTTACGCCGTTTCCCAAGCCAGTGGTGAAACCACGTCATGCCCAGAATGCCCACCAGTTTGCTATAGGGCCAGAAGGCCGCCCAATCGACCACCCCGGGTGTCAACGCCAGAAGGATGCCAAAGATCCATGTCGCGATCATTGCCGGGTTCATGATCACGCGCAAAAGCTTCAGCTCCATCTTTTGGAACAGCGTGTCAGTGGCATTGCCCTGCCCAACCTCTTCGGTGTGATAGACAAAAAGCCGGGGCAAATAGAACAGCCCCGCCATCCACGCAATGACCGAGATCACATGAAGACTTTTGATCCAGGGATAATAGTCAGACAGAAAATCATAGATCATGGTTATCCCCGGTTCAGACAGGTCTTTCTAAAATAAAGATATATAGAAAGAAAAGATGATGTTGTTGATGGGGATCAAATGGCTGTGGATTATTGGATTATCCACGGAAAAACCCACAAAATCGCGCCTGTGAGCGGTTATACAAGATAGTGCACACAGAGGGTATAAAACAAGTTCTCTGTTCTTTATCAGAATCTTACCTGAAATCGCCTTGTGGATAAAATTAGCATATCACTGTGCTAATTGCCCCCGCGCGGCAAATTCGCCCCGAAACCGGTTATCCTTGTCCACCGTGGAAATCACCGGGGTAAGATCCGCCAAAACCCCTTGTTTTCCCGCGCCAGAGGTTTCATTCACCAACAGGTGCTGCGCCGGGAAAAATCAGGCGTGGTTATCCACAGGGTTACGGGCATGAAAGACACCATCATCCTCGCCTCCGGCTCCGAGATACGCGCGACGCTTCTGCGGAATGCGGGCGTGGCGTTTGATATCGCCCGTCCTGCTGTCGATGAAGTTTCGATCCGCGCGGCGCTGCAGGCCGAAGGTGCCGATGCGCGCGACGTGGCCGATTGTCTGGCCGAGGCCAAGGCGCGCAAGGTTGCGCGGATGAACCTACAAGCGCTGGTGATCGGGGCCGATCAGGTGCTGGCCCATAACGGCGGCATTCTGAGCAAACCCGAAACCCCCGATCACGCGATAGAGCAGTTAAGCGCACTTTCGGGCAGCACCCACCATCTTTTGTCAGCCGCTGTCATTTATGCCGAGGGCGGGCCGGTCTGGCGACATGTCGGTCAGGTGCGCCTAAAGATGCGCGATCTGTCGCAGCCCTATATCGCCGATTATGTTGCCCGCAATTGGGACAGCATCCGCCATAGTGTCGGCGGATATAAGTTGGAAGAGGAAGGCGTGCGCCTGTTTTCGCGGATTGAGGGTGACTATTTCACCGTTCTGGGCTTACCCTTGCTCGAAGTTTTGTCCTATCTCACGATACGCGGTACGATTGACGGATGACACAGAATAAAATCCCACTGGCAGGGGTCATTGGATCACCGATTGCCCATAGCAAATCACCCCGACTACACTCTCACTGGCTCAAACGATACGGGATTGCGGGCCATTACATCCCGATGGATGTTGCCCGCAACGATCTGGCCCAGGTGCTGGAGGTTTTGCCCAAGCTGGGCTTTGTCGGCATCAACGTCACCATCCCGCATAAGGAAGAGGTGATCGGCCTTGCCGATCTGGTCACCGACCGCGCGGCGCTGATCGGGGCGGCAAACACGCTGATTTTCCGCAAGGATGGTAAAATTCACGCCGACAATACCGATGGCTATGGCTTTATCGAAAACCTGCGGCAGGGGGCACCCGACTGGGACCCCAAATCGGGGCCGGCGGTGATTTTCGGTGCCGGCGGCGCGGCGCGGGCGATCATCGCCTCGATGATCGAGGTCGGCGCGCCGAAGATCCTTTTGACCAACCGGACACGGGCGCGCGCGGATGCGCTCAGGGCCGAGTTTGGGAGCAAGATCAATGTCGTCGATTGGGTGCAGGCCGGAAATATCCTTGAAGACGCGACAACCGTGGTCAACACAACCTCTCTGGGGATGAGCGGGCAACCGGCGTTTCGTGTTCCGCTTGACGGGCTGAACCCAGCGGCGGTGGTGAATGATCTGGTCTATACCCCGCTTCGGACCGAGTTTCTTGAGACCGCCGCCAGTATCGGCTGCCGGACGGTGGATGGCCTTGGAATGCTGTTGCATCAGGCGACGCCCGCCTTTGAACGCTGGTTCGGTCACCGGCCCGATGTCGACGAAGAAACCCGAAATGTGGTTCTGGCACCGTGAAAAAACCGCCCCTTGTCATCGGGTTAACCGGGTCGATCGGCATGGGTAAATCGACCACTGCCCAGATGTTCGCCAAGGCCGGTGTTCCGGTCTGGGATGCCGATGCGGCGGTTCACCGGCTTTATGGTAAAGGCGGCGCTGCCGTGGGCCCGGTGCAGGCGCTTTGCCCTGATGCGGTTGAGGATGGCGGGGTGTCGCGCGAGCGCCTGCGGCGCTGGATCGCGGGCGATCCCGGCGCCCTTTCGCGACTGGAAAGCGTCGTTCACCCGCTGGTCGCAGCCGACCGCGCGGCCTTTATTGCGGGCACCGATGCGCCGGTCGTTCTTGTCGATATTCCGCTTTTGTTTGAAACAGGCGGGGAAAAACAAGTCGATGTGGTCGTTGTTGTCACGGCTCCCGAAGATGTTCAGCGGCAAAGGGTTCTTGCGCGCCCGGGCATGAGCGCCGGGGAGATGGAAAGCATCATGGCGCGCCAGACGCCCGATGCGGAAAAGCGCAAAAAAGCCGATTATGTGATCGAGACGCTTAGCATGGACGCGGCCCGTGCGGCTGTGGCCGATGTGCTGGCGGATATTCAAAGGACCCGACTGAATGCGTGAGCTTGTTCTGGATACCGAAACCACCGGGTTCGAGCCTGATGATGGCGACCGGATTGTCGAAATAGGCGCTGTTGAGCTGTTCAACCATGTGCCGACGGGGCGCACCTATCATCAATATATCAACCCCGAGCGGTCGATGCCGGCCTCGGCGTTCGAGGTTCACGGGCTGGGCGATGAGTTTCTGGCCGACAAGCCGGTGTTCAAGGTCATCGCGCAGGAATTCATCGATTTCGTCGGCGATGCCAAACTGATCATCCACAATGCCGCCTTTGACATGAAGTTCCTGAATGCCGAACTGCGCTGGCTTGGGATGCAAGATCTGCCGATGGATCAGGCGGTTGACACGCTGGCGATCGCGCGCCGCAAATTCCCCGGCTCTCCGGCGTCACTGGATGCGCTGTGCCGGCGTTTCGGTGTCGATAACACGGCCCGCGAAAAGCATGGCGCGCTTTTGGACTCTGAAATTCTGGCCGAGGTTTATCTTGAGCTGATCGGCGGCCGTCAGCCGGATTTCGGCCTGTCGGTACAGGCGTCGGGCGATGGGCCGGCCACGGCCGGGCAAGTCTGGCGCGCGCCGCCGCGCCCCGCCGCCCTGCCGCCACGACTAAGCGAGGCGGAACAGGCGGCCCATGAGGCGTTTGTGGCGACCCTGGGCGACGACGCGGTCTGGAAAAAATTCAGTTAGGCGTGTTCTGGGCGCCTGCCTCGGCCTCGGCCCGGCGGGCGATCTCGGCCCGGTAAAGCGCCAGAAAATCGATGTTTTCAAGGTTAAGCGGCGGAAAGCCACCATCGCGCGTGATATCGTTCACGATCCGGCGCACGAAGGGGAACAGCATCCGCGGGCATTCGATCAGAAGGAAGGGATGCAGCTGATCTTCGGGCACGTTTTCGACGTGGAAAATCCCGCCATACTCAAGCTCGAGCAGGAACAGCGGCGATGCGTCATCCTTGTTCTTTGACGAAATCTTGCAGGTCATGACGACCTCGAACTGATGCTCGACGCTGCGTTTTTTGGCGTCAAGGTTCACCTGAACCTGAACATCCGGGTTCACCTCGCCCTGAACGCCCTTTTGCGCCACGATATTTTCAAACGACATGTCGCGAATGAACTGCGCCAGAACCTGCATTTTAACCGGCGCTGCCTCTGTGGCCGCCTCTGCCTTGCCGTTTTCGGTCATGTCCGACCACTCCCCTGAGTCACGATGTTGCCCGCTCTCTAACAGGTCGGGCAAAGGGGCTCAATGCCGGGTCCAGCCCGAAGGTGTGCCGTTCGGTTTTTTCGGCGGCTCTGCGTCCACTTCGGTATAGGCGCCATCGATAATGTCGCCTGCCCCGCCTTGCGGGCGCGTGGATGTGCGCGTCTCGAAATGCTGAACCTTCACGCGCGAGCGCAGATAGCGGAAGACGGCGGCGCGCACCGACGGGATCAGCAGAAGAAAACCCAAAGTGTCGGTAAAAAACCCCGGTGTCAGCAACAGCGCGCCGGAAAACAGGATCATCGCCCCATTGGCCAATGGCTCGGTGGGGTCGCGAAGCTCGTTAAATGCGGTGCGAAGCTGAAGCAGCACCGCCGCGCCCTGTGTTCTGACCAGCGCCGTGCCCAGAATTGCCGTCAGTATGACGATTGCAAGCGTTGGAAACAGTCCGATCAGGCCACCGATCTGGACAAACAGCGCGATCTCGATCAACGGCACGGCAAGAAATGCCAAAAACAACCACATATGGTCCTCATTTATTGAGCCCTCATCAGGTGGACTCACCCCCTGACGTGCCCTACATAAGGTGGACGAGTGTTTGTTTCCACGGTCTTGTCTGAAAAGAGGGTATTGATGAGCTCTGCGGTTATTCAGCTATTGGTCCTTGCCGCAGTCGCGGTTTTTCTGATTTTGCGGCTTCGCAATGTCCTGGGAACGCGCGATGGCTTTGAAAAGCCACCGGTTTCTACGCAGCCGGCAAAACCGCTTGATCGTTCAGGCGCCGACTTTGAGGTGATCGAAGGCGGACCGGACCGCGACATCATCGACCATGTCCCCGAAAACAGCGATGCGGCCAAAGCGCTGGCAGAGATGAAATCCGCCGACCGCGACTTTACCGTCAGCGATTTTCTGCAAGGTGCCCGCGGCGCCTATGAGATGATCCTGATGTCGTTCGAGCGGGGCGACCTGAAATCCATCGAACCCTTCCTGTCGGAAGATGTGTTCGAAACCTTTGCAAGCGTCGTCGATATGCGCGCCGACAAAGGCCTGACGGTCGAGGCGGAATTTATCGGTGTTCGGGAAATCTCGCTGGTGGATGCCCGGTTTGACAAGGCAACAAAGCTGGCCGAACTGACCGTGCGCTTTGTGGGCGAGCTGACCTCGGTCGTTCGTGACGAGGCTGGCGATATCGTCGAAGGTAACCCCACCGAAATCAAGCGACAGCGCGATATGTGGACCTTTGCCCGGACCATGGGTTCGGATGATCCCAACTGGCAGCTTGTCGCCACCGGCGAATGATCCGTGCGCTTGGCGCTCTGGCCCTTGGCCTTGCTATGACGGGGCCGGGCCAGGCCGCCGATCCGCGCGTGACGGTTCTGACATTCGATCAGTTGAGCGGTTGGGAGGAAGATAACCTCGATCAGGCGCTGAAAGTTTTTCAAAGCACCTGCACCGATATGAAAGACCCCGACTGGTCATCGCTCTGCGCGCTTGCACAGGAGCAAAAATCCGCCCGCACGTTTTTCGAGCTGTTTTTTCGCCCGACCCTGATCGAAGACGGAGCCCCGGCGCTTTTCACCGGATATTTCGAGCCTGAACTTGACGGCTCCCTCACCCGGACCGACCGCTTTGATATTCCGATCTATCGCAAGCCGCCCGAATTGCGCCGCGGCAGTGTCTGGCTTTCGCGAAGCGAGATCGAGGAAAGCGCGGTTCTTGAAGGTCGCGGGCTTGAAATCGCATGGGTAGATGACCCGGTCGAGGCGTTCTTTCTGCAAATTCAGGGATCGGGGCGGATCAACCTGCAGGACGGATCGTCGATCCGGGTGGGATACAGCGCGGCAAATGGCCACAACTATCGCTCTATCGGGGAAGAGCTGGTGCGGCGCGGCGTCTATAAACCGCATCAGGTCTCGGCTCAGGTTCTGCGCAGCTGGGTCGGGCGCAACCCGCAAGAGGGTAAGGAGCTGTTGCAGGTTAACCCTTCGTTCGTGTTTTTCCGCAAACTGGCCGGGCTGGCGGATGATCTGGGGCCTTTGGGGGCGATGAACCGGCCAATCACAGCGATGCGCACCATCGCGGTCGATCCAAGGTTCACGCCACTGGGCGCACCGGTCTGGATCGAAAAGGCCGGCAGCAGGGCAATGAACCGGCTGATGATCGCGCAGGACACAGGATCGGCAATCAAGGGCGCACAGCGCGCCGATATCTTTTTCGGAACCGGCGATGCGGCGGGCCGCCGGGCCGGCAAAATCCGCGACCCGGGCCGGATGATTGTGCTGATGCCCATTCAACGCGCCTATGCTATGCTATCCGAAGGCAGCGAATGACCCGCAAGAACCGTCGCAACCTCAGTTCGGAAGAACGAGCGCTTTGGAACAAGGTGGTGGAAAAGGCGACGCCGCTAAAGGCGCGCCCGGAACCTTCCGTGCCGCGTTTGTCCAAGGACACGCCGCCGCGCCCCGCCGCGCCAAAGCCGATCACGCCTTTTGCCATCGGGGCAAAGCCAGCGACCCGCCCGGCGGCCCTGGCGGACAAGGCTTCGCCGCCGCCAATAGCGATGGACCGCAAGGCCTATCACAGTCTGTCGCGCGGCAAGCTTAAGCCCGAGGCGCGCATCGATCTGCATGGTATGACCCTTGATCAGGCCCATCCGCGGCTTGTGAGCTTTATTCTGTCGGCCCACGCTTCGGGCAAGCGTCTGGTTCTGGTGATCACCGGCAAGGGCAAAACATCGCGCGATGACGGGCCGATCCCGGCGCGCAAGGGGATCTTGCGTCATCATGTGCCTCACTGGCTGACGCAGGCCCCTTTGGCGCCTTGTATCCTTCAGGTCACCCAATCGCACCGACGCCACGGGGGCGAAGGCGCGTTTTACGTATACCTAAGACGCCAGAGATAGGCTGTGTTTTGCGCGCCCGATAAAGGGCGTGACCAGAACCGATGCGGCAATGAAATAAATCGCGATCCCGATCATCTGATCTTTGAAATCGATCCCGAAATCGATCAGATACCCCGTGATCCCCGGCCCGATGGCCGAGCCCAGGACCATGATCGCCGTGGCCATCGCCTTGATCGAGCCAAGGTTTCGTGTGCCGTAAAACTCGGCCCAGAACGCCCCCGGAAGGGTTGAGTTCACGCCCACCGTCAGCCCCAGAAGGACGATCCCCACCGCCGCACCGGGCAGGGTTTGCGCATAGGACAGAACAACAAAGCCAAGCGCCATCGGGATCTGAAAGGTCGGCATCAGGCGGGCGGTGCCAAAGCGGTCTATCGCCAGACCGGACATCAACATCGAGATTGTGGCCGAAAGCGTGAAAATGGGAAACAGCGCGACCAATTCAACATGGCTCCACCCTTTGGTGGCAGCGAAATGAACCTGTTGAAAGAAAAACGCTGTTCCAAAGGCCGAGGGGCCGATCAGCGTGGGCACCACCGCCCAGAAAAGCCAGTGTTTCATCACCGCGCCTCGGGTCCATTGCAGCCCGTGCATGCCGGTCGACTGGGTCTCACGGGCAATCGATTGCGGCGTGCGCTCGGCGCGCAGCAGCCGCAGAAGGATCGGTATCGCCAGAATGCTGAAGGCCGCCGCCCCGACCCAGAGCCAGCGCCAGGAAACAAAGGTCATCAGTGACACGAAAGCGATGGGCAGGAATGCCTCGCCAAAGGCGAAGCCAAGCGCGGCAATCGACAGGGCGCGCCCGCGCGCCGCGACAAACCACCGGGCCATGGCGACAGTAGCGATATGGCTGGTCATCCCCTGCCCGGTAAAGCGCAGGAAAAAGATCGCCACCGGCAAAAGCCAGACCGATTTGATTGAGATAAGGAAAATACAGGCCGCCGCCAGTGCCGATAGAACAAAGATGCCCAGCGCGCGCACCCGGAAGATATCGGTCAGCACCCCGGCCCATACCATCACCACAGCCGAAGCAAGCGTTCCGATGGTATAGATCCCGCCCCATTGCCCGTGGCTAAGGCCGAAATCCTGTCGGATCACCCCCGCAAAAATAGAGATGAAATAGGTCTGTCCAAAACTTGAGGCAAAGGTCAGAAGAACGCCGGCCGAAAGCCATGGCGCATTGACCTTGAAGAAATCGAAAACGCGCATAAACCTCTGTCGCCAAAAACGGTGCGAAAAGAAAGCTCTATCTTACAGGCTGGCGCATGATGATCTGGGTTGCGTTCTGTACTGTCAGAACCGTACCGGGCAAAAGCCCCGTGCGCCCGGCGTAATCGCCTTTGAACGAAGCATCCAGCTCAGCCGCGCGGCTGAGGATCTGAATCAGGACGGGCGATGAGCCGGTCACGAAATGATTGACGCTGCCGCCGGCGGAAAAGGCGCTGACATCAATCAGCGTCACGGCCAGATCCCGCAATCGGGCCGGGTCGGTCAGCGTGCCAAGTCGCTGTTTCTGCCCGGTCAGCCGGGCCGACAGTGCCAGCGCGCGGTCGTATTTCGACACGAAGATCACGAAAGGTTCGGGCAGTTTTTTGATGCGCCGCGCCTGACTTTCGAAAACCTCGACATCGATGTCGGGCGAAATCAGAAAGACCGCATCGACAAGCTTGGACTTGGCGGGCAACTGCCGCAGAACCTCCATCGCCAGAAGCGCGCCCATCGAATGGGCGATCACAAGGGTTCTTTTGCTGCCGCTGGCGCGGATGGTTTCAAGCAGTTTTTGCAGGTTGTCGCGGGCGATCAGGGCGCTGTCGCGATCATAGCCATAGCCAAGGGGGTTGGCCGCGCTGGGCCATGAATAATGCACCGCCACGCCGGGAAGCTCAAAATCATTGACCAATTGCGCCGTGCGATAGACACCATCGGCCATCGTGTTGTTGAAGCCGTGCACGTAAACCACGGTTTCACGCTCATTGGGCGGCAGCGCGCGCAGCGCTTTGGTAAGCGAACGCTGAAAACTGCGCTTGCTGTCAAACTCATCCATCTTGGTGGTCAGGAAATCCTTGCGCGGGTCCGGCGCGCGCTTGGCAAATTCGATCTGGCCCAGAACATGCGTCGGCGGAACCGAAACGGTAATGTCGAGATAGGTCAGCTTTTCACTGCGATATGGGCCAAATTTCCCATCGGCATCGCGCATCCGGTCGGTGCCGACGAAAACCCGCTGCTCGGTCCCGATTTTCGCGGCATCGGGATAATACACCATGCTGGGGCGCGGCGCACAGGCGGCGACACCCAGAACAAGAACAACAACCAGCCGCCGAAAAACATTCACCATGTACCGGCGAATATCACCCCGGCGGAATGCGTCAAGACCTCAAAGCACGTAGCGGCTCAGATCGGTTGAGCTTGCAAGCTCACCCAGATTGGTTTCGACAAAATCCGCATCAATCACAATGTCCTGACCGCCGCGATCGGGGGCGGAAAAGCTCAACTCTTCGAAAACCCGTTCGATGACCGTGTAAAGCCGCCTTGCGCCGATGTTTTCGACCGATTGATTGACCTCGGCCGCGATCCGGGCAAGCGCTGCGATCCCGTCTTCGGTGAAAGAGACATTCACGTCTTCGGTCTTCATCAGGGCGGCATATTGCAGGGTCAGCGCATTATCCGTTTCGGTCAGGATGCGCACGAAATCCTCTTGCGTCAGCGCGCGCAGCTCGACCCGGATCGGCAGGCGGCCCTGAAGTTCGGGCAAAAGATCGGAGGGTTTGGCAATGTGAAACGCGCCCGAGGCGATAAACAGGATATGATCGGTCTTGATCGGCCCGTGTTTGGTGCTGACGGTGGTGCCTTCGATCAGCGGCAACAGATCGCGCTGCACCCCTTCGCGGCTGACATCGGCGCCGCGCGCGTCCGAGCGGGCGCAGACCTTGTCGATCTCGTCCAGAAAGACGATCCCGTTTTGCTCGACCGCTTCCATGGCCTTGCGCGTCACAACCTCGTCATCTAGCAGCTTGTCGGCCTCTTCGCTGATCAGAACATCATAGCTTTCGGCGACGGACATCTTTTTCTTGACGGTTCTGCCGGGGAAGGCCTTGCCGAAAATATCCCCCAGATTCATCATCCCCGCGCCGCCACCCGGCTGGCCGGGGATTTCGAACATCTGCATCGGGTTTTTGGTTTCGGTAAGATCAAGCTCGATCACCGTATCGTCCAGCTCGCCTGATTTCAGCTTTTTGCGAAACATCTCGCGCGTCTGTTCGCGGGCATCCTTGCCTGCGATTGCCTCTAGCACACGATCTTCGGCGGCGGCCTGAGCGTTGGCTTTGACATCCTCGCGCATATGCTCGCGGGTGGAGATGATCGCCGCATCCATCAGATCGCGAATGATCTGTTCGACATCGCGGCCGACATAACCGACCTCGGTAAACTTTGTGGCTTCGACCTTGATGAAAGGCGCGCGCGCCAGTTTCGCCAGACGGCGCGAGATTTCGGTTTTACCAACGCCTGTGGGGCCGATCATCAGGATGTTTTTTGGATAAACCTCATCGCGCAACACGTCGGGCAATTGCTTGCGCCGCCAGCGATTGCGCAGGGCCACGGCCACGGCGCGCTTGGCGTCTTTCTGGCCGATGATATAGCGGTCAAGTTCGCTGACGATTTCGCGCGGGGTCAGGTCGGTCATGATGTTCCTCGTTGGCTTCGACGTCACAAGTAAGGGCCATGACGAAAGGATACAACGGGGAGAGCGATCCCAGATTTAGTTGACGGAAGCGAAGAGAACACTGGACCTAGCGTTAACGCCCATGCAATAGTATAAAGTTAGAAAGGTCGGCACTAGGCCGACCCTTCATCAATTGTGGCTAGGTGGCGGAATGGTTACGCAGGGACCTAGAAAATTCTCACATGCGGGTTCGAATCCCGTCCTAGCCTCCAGGCCCCGCTTCGGCGGGGCCTATTTCTTTCTAGACTTATGATTGCTCATTGTGAATATATAGTCAATGCACAAATCTGCGACAGATGTGAGTCAGATATGAGATGGCGAAGGCACAAGGCCAGGCAAAAACGAAGCGACAGAATGTAACGTTATCGCTCAAATCGCTCGATTTCTTGGAGAAATTGGCGGAGCTCGGTACTCACGGAGATTCGATACCGGATGTAGCGAAGACATTGATAGAGCAAGGGATTCGGCAAGCTATCAAGGATGGATACGTAAAAATTTCTGATTAATCCTTCGAGATCTTCTCTACCGTCAGGTTACCGTTTGTATAGACACAGATGTCGGCGGCGATGGCCATGGATTTGCGGGCAATCTCTTCGGCGGACAGATCGCTTTCCATCATGCCGCGTGCGGCGGCCAGAGCAAAGTTCCCCCCCGAACCGATGGCCGCGACGCTGTGTTCCGGCTCAAGAACATCTCCCGCGCCGGTGATCACCAACAGCTCGTCACCGTCGGTGACGATCAGCATCGCTTCAAGCTTTTGCAGATATTTGTCGGTGCGCCAGTCCTTGGCCAGTTCGACCGAAGCGCGGGCCAGCTGACCGGGCATCGCCTCAAGCTTGGCTTCAAGCCGCTCAAGCAGGGTAAAGGCATCGGCGGTCGACCCGGCAAAGCCCGCAACCACGTCAAAACCGCCCGGCGACAGGCGCCGCACCTTGCGAGCGGTGCCCTTGATCACGGTCTGGCCCAGACTGACCTGACCGTCACCTGCGATGACAACCTCACCGGCTTTCTTGACCCCGATGATCGTGGTGCCGTGCCAGCCGGGAAAACTTTCCTTTTCCATACCTGCCCTCATTGTTCAGCCCTCTATATGGTCGGCCCCGGCCAGACAGACAAGGATTGCCGGCGGGGCGAAATGAAAAGGGCGCCCTAGGGCGCCCGGAATTCATCGCGAAACAGGGTTTCAGATCGCGCCTTCGATCCAGCTTTGAAGCGCGGCTTTGGGTGCGGCGCCGATCTTGTTCGAGACAACTTCGCCGTCCTTGAACATGAACAGGGCGGGGATGCCGCGAACGCCCAACTGGCTGGGGCTGTTGGGGTTTTCGTCGACGTTGACCTTGACGATCTTGATCTTGCCGTCAAATTCGGCCGACAACTCTTCCAGGGCCGGGCCGATCTGTTTGCACGGGCCGCACCATTCGGCCCAAAAGTCGACGACCACCGGAATGTCCGAGTTACGAACCTCGGCATCGAAAGTGTCGTCGGTGACTGCTACGGTTGCCATTATGGGCCTCCTGAAAATCTATATTGGAAGTGGAACCTAGGCAGCCACCGCTGGAAGGTCAAGAAGCGCCCGCCCTTTGCAGGGCTTTCGTCACGATCTCGTGCGGCAAAACCATCAAACTGGCCGTTCGGGTCCATAAAATCGCCGTTTCTATATCGCGGCCGGGATAGATTTGGGTCAGCGCGGCGCGATAAGCGCCCATCTGCCGAAGGATCCCTTCGGGCGTGTCAGAAGGCGTTGCCGGGATCGCGGCGTTGGACTTGAAATCAACCGCTGTCACCTTGTCCGGGGTGACGATCAGCCGGTCGATCGTTCCATGAATGGGTGCGTCCAGTTCCGCAATCTGGGCGGTTATTTCAACCTCGGCCAATGTGCCGGGGCCGAAGATGGCGACGAAATCCGGCGATTGCAGCACTTGCGCGGCCTCGGCCAAAAGCGCGGGCACCTCGGCGCTATCGGCGGAAAACCCGCCCGAGTTCAGTACCGATTGCGCAATCTTGGGCCAGTTTTCGGCAGGCCAGTCAGGCAGCACCTCAAGCAGGCGGTGGATCTGGCTTCCGCGCAGCATCGCCGCCTCTTCGTCAAGCGCGCCGGGCCCCCCCAGCGCCTTGGCGCCGCCAAGATCGGAAGGTGAAAGAACGCCCGGCTTTTGCGGCGGCCTCGGGGCCTCGGCGTTCATCCAGCGGGGCAGTTGCGGCGCGGGTTCCGGCCCCGGATCGTCGCCGGGCGCCGGCTGCGCGGGCCATTCACCGACGCAATACCGAAGGCCAAGCCCCGTCGGACAGTCCAGCGCAACGCCGCCTGCCCGTTTCAGACCGGCGGCGATCTGGTCATGCCAGCTCTGGCCGTCTTTTCCCAGATCCCCTGCCGCACAGACGATCAGCCAGTTTTCCGCGCGCGTCATCGCGACGTATAGCAAGCGCTGACGCTCTTCCTCCTGCCGCTGTTTCAGCGCATCAAGCACAGCGGCGGTCACCGGTGGGCTTTGGTCGCTGGGTGGTTTCCAGAGCATGGTGTCGCCAGC
Source organism: Paracoccaceae bacterium (assembly GCA_030148745.1). Lineage (GTDB taxonomy): Bacteria > Pseudomonadota > Alphaproteobacteria > Rhodobacterales > Rhodobacteraceae > JASBSV01. Next base: position 15,143 of record JASBSV010000080.1, on the reverse strand, counting down.
GGGCAAAAGCTCATCCCGGATCTGAATGTCGCGGCGCCCGCAATCGGGCAGGATGACGACCGGCGCCTCAAGCCCCTTGGCGCCATGCACAGTCATCACCCGGATACGATTGCCGGCGCTGTCCATCTGGCGCTTGATCTCGACCTCGTCGCTTTCAAGCCACGAAAGAAAGCCGGTAAGGCTTGGAACATCGTTGCGTTCATAGGCCAGCGCCTGAGACAAAAGGGCATCTATGCCATCTTCGGCCTCGGCCCCCAAGCGCGCCAGAAGCGCCTCGCGCCCGCGGTGGCGGGTCAAAACCCGTTCGATCAGATCATAGGGCCGCAAAAAATCGGCCGTGGCGCGCAGATCGTCCAGAACGGCCAGCGTTTCGGGAAATTCCGCCGCCCGTTTGCGAAGCGCCTGCCAAAGATAAACATCCTTGTCGCGCCGGTGCGCCAGATCAAAAAGCGCCTGCTCATCCCAGCCGAAAAGCGGCGATTTAAGCGCTGCGGCGAGCGAAAGATCATCCTCGGGAAGCGACAGAAACGCCAGAAGCGCGGTCAGATCCCTGACCGCCAGTTCCGCCCCGATCCTGAGCCTATCGGCGCCCGCGATTTCCAGCCGGGCCTCTTTGCAGGCGCGGATAATCTCGTGAAAAAGCTCGGACCGCCTTTGAACGAGGATCAGAAAATCACCCGGGCGCAGGCTGCGCGCGTGCGCGCCATCGGCGGACTGGCGCGGCAGGGGGGTTTGCGCATCCAGAAGGCGCCGGATCTCGCCCGCGATCTGCCGGGCCAGAACCACGGTGTGATGATTTTCGGCAACCCGGTCGACAGGATCGAACCAATCGCCATCCTCAGGCTCGACCGCCTTTGGTACCGGCGGCCAAAGATCGACACGCCCCGGCAGGTCCTGCCAGAACGGCGCATGCTCTGAACGGCCAATGCCGCCGCTGTCACCAAGGGTCCGATCGACCGCCGTCAGAATGGCCGCCGATGAGCGGAAGGAATGCAAAAGCTCACTTTGTGCATAGGGCGCGCCGACCTGAGCAAGCTTGTCACGAAACAACGACCCCATCCGGTCAAAACCTTCGGGATCGGCGCCCTGAAACGAATAGATCGACTGTTTCTTGTCGCCCACCACGAAAATCGTGCGGTTGACGTCGCGCGCGCCCTGCCCGCTGGTGAATTCCTGCGTCAGCCTCTCGATCACCTCCCATTGGGCCGGGCTGGTGTCCTGCGCCTCATCGACCAGAATGTGATCGATCCCGCCGTCCAGCCGATAAAGCACCCAGGCCGCAACCGACGGATCATTGAGAAGATCGCGCGCCTTGAAAATCAGATCGTCGAAATCCAGCCAGCCGCGGATCAGTTTTTCACGCGCGTAATGATCCAGAAACACCTGCGCAAATGCGTGCAGCGCCGATGTTCGGCGAAAGGCGGCCAGCGCAAGCCGTTTTGGGCGGGCCGCCTCGACCCGCGCCATAAACCCTTCCAGCGCCGGCATGACAGAGGCAATCCTGTCGCGGGTCGCCTTGGTCGGAAAAGAGCCTATCTTGGCTGAAAATGGCGATGCCGCGCCTTTTCCGGTCAGAAAAACCGCCTCAAGCGCGGGCAGGGCCGCAAGGCCAAGATCGCCGGGGTCGATCACGCTCAGCTTGGCGGCATCTCGGGTGTCGAAAGCGCCGCCCAGCGGCAGGGCGTCCATCAGCTGCCGCAGGATGGCGCCATCGCCCGGCGCAAAGGTTTCGGCGCAAAGCCCCGCTTCGGTCAGATCCTCGCCAAGGTCAAAAAGCGCGCGCAGATCGCCCGTGTCAGTGGCGCCGAAGCGGTCGCGGTTGCGGGCGATCTCGGCCATCAGGGCATCCAGATCCTCGCCGGTGTAATGGCGCGCAAGCCCGTCTACCACCGCCACAGCCGGGCCAGATGCCATATCCTCGATAATATCCTCGCGCAGTCGCCGGGTGGTGCGGTCATCCATTTCGGTAAACTGGGGCGACACCCCCGCCTCAAGCGGGAACCGGCGCAAAAGCGAGGCGCAAAACGAATGGATGGTCTGAATTTTCAGGCCGCCGGGGGTTTCGATCGCGCGGGCGAAAAGCGTCCGGGCCTGACGCAGTTTATCGGCGCCAACAGGCCCCTCAACCCCAAGCAGGGCCAGTTTTTGCGCCAATGCGCTGTCCGGCTCCATCGCCCATTCACCCAGCCGCTGAAACAGCCGGTTCTGCATTTCGCTGGCCGCGGCCTTGGTATAGGTCAGGCAAAGGATCTTTTGCGGGTCGACATCGGCCAGCAAAAGGCGCGCCACACGGTCGGTCAAAACCCGCGTCTTGCCCGACCCGGCATTCGCCGAAAGCCAGGTAGAGCCGGCGGGGTCGGCGGCAAGGATCTGGCGGCGGCTGGCGTCATCGCGGGGGATCATTTCAGGACCTCACGAACCGCAGGCATTGAGGTGTCCCATTCGCCCAGCCGCGACAGGTGGTCAAAATCACCCTCGAACCTTTCGCGCGCCACGGCCCGCCGGGCGGTAAACCCTTTCCTCTCGGACAGATAGGCCGAGATCAGCGCGGAAAATTCCGCCCAGATCTGACCGGTGGTGATTTCCTCCAGCGGCGCCTGCCGGATCTGCGGTTTCGAGCCCAGCCCGATATACTGGGCCTTGCGCACCTCGGCGGGGCCGATATCGGCAAAGGCGCCGCTGTTGATCATCGCCGCTTCGAGAAGAAGCTGTTTGTCAAAGGCCAGCTGCTCTTTGGTGCTGGGCGGGGTGCCGGTTTTGTAATCGTAAAGATCCACCGATCCATCCTGCGCGCGGTCGATCCGGTCGGCCTTGGCGGTCAGGGTGAAGGGCGGATCGGTCAGCACCATCGCGCCGCGTGCCTCCAGCGCGGCGGGGGCGGCGTCTTGTCGGCGCTCGGCCTCACCCGTCAGAAACCAATCGGCAACACGCTCAAGCTTGGCGCGCCAAAGCCGCTGCGTTGCGGGCCACGGCGCCTGGGCGGTCAGAACCTGATCGGCGATCGCCATGAGCTGCGCATGTGCGCGGGCAGGGTCGGCGGGCATCGCCTGACGCACGAAAACCTCAAACACGCTGTGCAGAACCGTGCCGCGCAGCGGTGCATCGGGCCGGGGCCGGATCGGATCAAGCGGCCTGAGGCCCAGAACACGTTTGGCATAGACAGCATAGGGGTCGCGGATCAGCGTCTTGATCTCGGTCACAGAAAGGCTGCGCGGACGGGCGGCAAGCGGCGGGCAGGGGCTTGGGCGGTGCGCCGGCGCGCTGGGCTTAGCGGTTCGGTCGGTTGCCGCCGCCAGATCGAGCCAGTGCCTGCCGCGCGCCCGCATATCGGCAAGCGCTTCCGGCCCGCCCGCCGCCGTCAGCCCGCCCAGAAGGTTGAGGATACGGTTAAGCCAGCGCGAGGGCACGGTTTCCGCCTCTTCATCGCGCATGGCGCGGGTCATCCAGACGGTTTTGGCGGCCACCGCCTGTTGGAAGTCATGCGCCGAAAGGCCGATACGCCGTTCGGGCAGCAACAGACCCGCATCCAGCCGCATCTGCCGGTTGAGCCAGGGATCAGGGCCCGGCGCGGCGGGCCAGATTCCGTCGTTCAGCCCGCCCAGAATGACCAGATCGGCGCCCTGCACCCGTGCCTCTAGCGTGCCCCAGATCATGATGCCGGGGTGAACATCATCGGGCGTGCGAACCTCGCCCGCTGCCAGAACCGAAGACAAAAGCGCGGCAAATTCGGCCGGGGTCATTTCGCCGCCATGCGGCGCCTCGCGGGTCAGCTCATCCATGGCGGCCTGTGCGGCGCGGCCTGCCGCCTCATCCCAGAGCGCACCAGAGCCGTCGCCGCCCGGGCCGGCAGAGAGCGCCTGCGCCAGCGTAACAAGCCGCCGGACATGCGCCTCAAGCGGCAGCGCGGCGGCCCCGGCCACACCGTCAAAGACATCGCCCAGCCATGCTGCCCAGCCATGACGCCCGTCGTCGGTTTTACTGCGCGCCGCCCAAGCCGCGAAATCGGGCTTTTCGGGATAGGGCGGCCCATCGCGGCGCAGAGAAAGCTCAAGCTCGCGCGCCCACAAAAGATGCTGGCCACGCGCGCCGGCGGCGCTGTTGCACAGCGGGTGTTTGAGAACCGTCAAAAGATCGGCAACAGTCAGGCGCCTGCCGAAAAGCCCGGCCAGATGGCGCAAAAACCGCCCCGGCGCGGTTAGCTGCAGGGGTTTGCCGGCGCTGTCATCGGCGCTGATCGCCCAGCGGTCCAGCGCCGCCTCGACCTGACGGGTCAGCATCCGGTCGGGTGTGATCAGCGCGGCGACCTGCCCGTTTTCTGCCGCCTGCCGTAGCCCCAGCGCGATGGCCAAAGCCTCGGCCCGGGGCGAGGGGGCTTCGATCAGGGTGATGCCATCGGTTCCCGGGGCGAGCGGTGCAAGGCCCGGACCCTCCTGCAGCCAGCTGTCGGTCACCGGCGCGGGCCGAAGCGCCAAAGACATCAGCCGGTTGCGTTCACGGCTGGGTGGCGGGGCCGTGCCCCAGGGTACAATATCGTCTCTATCTATGCCCAATTTAGTCATGATGGCGCGATAGCGGTATTGCGGATGATCCTCGGCCGTCAGCGCATCGCCAAGCCCGTCCCAGCCCGCTGCCGGCATGTCGAAATCAAAGCCCGGCAGAACCAGCGCCCCTTGCGGAAGGCGCGAGACCGCCGTCATGAGCGCCGCCGTCGTGCCGCGCGATCCGGTCGATCCGGCCACGATGACCGGATCTGCGGGCGGCGCCTGATCCCAGCGTTGGATCAGATGGTCGACCGCCGCACGCTGAAGCGCCTCGGGATCGGCGCCGGGCGTGCCTTTCAGGTATTCCTGCACGATCTGAATGAAGCCAAGGCTGCGCGCCCAATGCCCCGAGCTATCGGCGACATCCAGCTTTGTCAGCGCCTCGGGCGGCACCCCTTCGCCCTGCATCTCGTCAAGCAGCGACGCAAGGCTGTCGGCAAGATCGAAAGCGGCGGTTTTCGGGGCGATCTCGGGCTCTTTTTCGATCAGCCGGGTGATCAGCCTGCTTAGCTCAAGCCGGCGTCGAAGGGGCGAGATCCGCTCCTGCGCGGCCGCCCATGGCGCGTCGCTTCCCAGATCGGTCACCAGCTGAATACGCGGCAAAAGATGCGCGCCGGATGCTGCGAAAAGCGATTTGATCCGCCGCTGCATCCGCCGGGTGTTCACAAAAAGCAGGACGCGCGCCAGATCCTCGGGTGCGCCCGCGGCGTTGCGCGAAATCAGACCCTGAACCAGCAGAAAAGGGAAATCCACGCCGGGCGGAAGCGCAAAAACGCGGGGGGTTTTCGACGGTTTAAACATCCCGGCCCTCCTGCAGCATTCTTTCGGCCAGCAGTATGGATTGCGGGCGGCCGACATCGCACCATGCGCCCCGGTAAACACAGCCGAACGCCCGGTTTTTGGCGATATACCGATCCCAGAGCAGGTTGAGAGAGAAAGAGGTTTCCTGAAATGCGGCAAGCGCGTCTGTACGAACGATCTGAACCCCTGAGTAAATCAGGCCGGACCCGCGCGCGATACGCCCATCCGGCAGAAGGTCGAAATCGCCCTTACCGGTGTGGCCCTGCGCCTGTTCGGGGCGGATCAGCAGCAACAGCGCGTCCATCCCCTCAGGGTCCCAGGCGGCGCGCAGCCTGTCGAAAGGGTTGTCGCCGCGCCAGATGGCATCGGGATTGGCGGTAAAGACCGGGTTCTGCCCGAGATGGCGCAAGGCCTGACGCAGGCCGCCGCCGGTGTCGAGTATATGCGGCGCCTCGCGCGAGACAATCACCGGATCGGCGGCAAAATGGCTTTCGATCTGATCGGCCAGATAATGGGCGTTCACCACAATCTTATCGATGCCGCCCTGCCGGGCGATTACGACCATCCTGTCGATCATCGCGATACCGTCCACCGGGATCAGCGGCTTGGGCATTTTGTCGGTCAGCGGTCGCATCCGGGTTCCAAAACCGGCCGCAAACAGCATCAGCGCATCTGGCCGGTCTAACATCTGGCTTTCAACTCCTTCAGTTTGCCGGGGCCGGGTTCGGCAAACGCGTCCAGAATCAGCGCCCTGAGGCGCGAAAGCCCGGGGTGGGACAGATCGCGCAACAGATACCGCCAGACCCGGGGGATCAGATCGATATACCCCGGCCGCCCATGTTCCAGCGCCAGCCGCGCGAAAACCCCAAGGATGCGAAGATTTCGCTGAACCCCGATGATCGCGGCATCGGCGGCGAGCGCCGCCGGATCAATGCCCGTGCGCCGGGCATAACGCGCGATCATCGCCTCGCCAAGCGTCTGGGGCACATCGCGGCGGGCATCGGTCAGCAAAGACACCAGATCATAGGCGGGATGGGCGATCATAGCGTCCTGAAAATCGAGCAGGCCAACGGATTTCAAGCCTTCGCGATCGGCAAGCCAGATCAGGTTTTCAGCATGATAATCGCGCAAGGCCATGATGGTTTGCTGATCTTCTATAGCGGTCAAAACAGTCTCTAATTCAGCCAGAATAGAGGTTTTTACGTCACTATGGACCCTGTGATAATAGTCCATCGCCAGATCGGTGAACCCGGCCAGTTGCCGCGCGCTATAGTGCCTGAGGCCGGGCGCAGGGGGCGCATCGCGCAAAAAAGCGATCAGGTCGGTGGCGCGCTCGTAAAGCGCCGCTTCGCACACCGGCGCGCGGGTTATTTCGCGGGCGAAAACCCTGTCGCCAAGATCTTCCATCAGGATAAGGCCCGCGGCGCCGTCGGTTGCAAGAATTTCCGGCGCCGAAAGGCCAAGTTCCCGCAGATGGGCGCCGATCGTGACAAAGGCCTGAAAGCTGCTTTGATCGCTTGCCGGGGCATCCATCAGGACGGCGGTTTGACCTGATGCCTGACGCAGCCGGCAATAACGCCGGGCCGAGGCATCGCCTGCCAGTGGCGCAAGCTGCCCCTCGCCCCATCCCGCATCGGCCAGAAATCTGTCGATCTGGGCGGCCCGATCAGACAAGGAGCGCCCCGAACACGGCGGCCCAGCGCGGTTCAGAGAAACGGATATGCGCAACACGGCCATCCCCGCTTGACTGCAAGTCGATGTGCAGGGCACCGGCCGGCGCCTCATCGCCCAGGCGGTCCGGCCATTCGACAAGGCAAAGCGCGGTCGCAAAAGCGTCGAAAAGACCCAGCTCTTCGGCCTCTTCCGGCAGGTTCAGCCGGTAAAGATCGGCATGCCAGATTTCGAACTCCGGGCCATCATAGGTCTGAACCAATGTGAAAGTGGGCGAAGGAACCTCGACCCCGGCGCCAAGAAGGGCGTGAATGATGCTGCGGGCCAGATGGGATTTGCCCGCGCCGATAGGGCCAGACAGCAACAGGGTGTCTCCTGCCCCAAGGCTGCCGGCAAGGCGCTGGCCAAGCCGGGCGGTGTCGTCTGCCGAGGGAAGATCGATGGTGGTGCTTTGCATAGCGCAAGATTAACTTTGGCACCCGCGACCGCAACCCCGATCACGCCGTTCGCGATACCGCCGGCACGCTTTGCCCCAGATGATCGTGGGAGGTATCGACGGTGAAGGCAACCAATGTTGCCCCTTTGGCCAGCGGCGAGATGCGGCACAAAAGTGGCGTTCCGTCCTTGAGTTCGGCATTTGCATGCCAATCGGTGCGCTCGCCGACCAGTTCGACGAAATCGCGGATGTCGCCCCAGATCGGGTTTGGTTTGCAGGCGTCCTGCCAAAGGCGCGAGGCATCGAGGATACCAAACTCACCAAGCGTATTTGTCGGCTCGACCTGCCACATCTTTTCGAAGGCGGCATTCGACATTGTCAGAACGCCGTTGGTTGAAAAGACCGCGATCGCTTCGTCCAGTGTATCGAGGACGGACTGGCCCTGTTCAAGCTCGGACCGAAAGCGCCGTGTAAGCGATATCTCGGCGCTGATATCGGCGAAAAGAAAGGCAACCGCGCCATCGGGATGCGGCCGGCCGGATACCCGATATGTCTGGCCCGTCGGCAAGGTCCAGCTTTCTTCATAGGTGCCATCAATGGCCGCTTCTTCAAGCGCGGTCAGCTGCTGACGCCAGCCTTTGTAATCCTTCGGCTCGGGCATCATCTGCTTGTTGCGCAGCTGATCGAGAAAAGAATAGAGGGTTGGGCGGCTGCTAAGAAAATCGGCCGGCAGGGTCGTCAGGTCGGTCAATGCGGGGTTGAACAGGGCAAGCTGGCGGTCACGGTCGAAGATCGCAAGGCCGATCGGCAGATGGGCAAAGGTTTTCGTCAGGGTCTGCACGAAATTTCTGAGCGCGTTTTCGGCTTTGACAACCGCGTCGGCCTCGACCGCGAAATAAAGAACGTCCTGACCGTGGCTTGTGCAATAAGCCTCGAACCAGCGGGTTCGCTCCTCGCCGGCGGTTCTGAGCGCAAGGCGGCGCGGGCGCCCGTCGGCGGTGGGCCCGATCAATGATGTGGGATCAAAGATGCGCGCCGGCGGCCAGCCGTGTGAGGGGGTGTCGGCATCTATCGATCTGGCCAGCTCCATGTAAAACCGGTTCGCCCATGACACCGTTCCGTCCTGCGTCTGTTTCCAGACAAGAAAGGGCGCCTGATCGACGGTACTTCGAAGCACCTCAAGCTCGTCCTCCATGGCGGTCAGAGAAAACCGGTCAATCTCTACCGTTTGGGTTTTTGACGAAGTTTCGATAATCTCGATCCGTGTCAGCCCCTCCCAGATTTCGGCGTGAACCTCGGCCGGTTGCTGTGGATCATTGCTTGTTATGGTGATCTGGCCGACCTCGTCGAGGCCTGCAAGCTCTTCTTTCAGGGCTGGAAATCGGCGTGAAAGCTGGGTGATCAGGCGGGACCAGTCATTGCCCAGCCGGGGCCGGTTCGAAAGCAACCTGTGAGCGCGGTCGGTGGCATCGACCAGCACCTGGCCGTCAAAGATAAAGACGGTCGATGCCGCCTCTTCGCGCACCATCGCCCGGGCCGAGCGGCGCTTGCTGTCGGACAACCGCGCAAATGTCCAGAGCGCCAGAAATGATACTGAAAACGAGGCCAGGACAATGGAAATAGCCACCAAAACATGCAGGGACTGCATCGACGTCCTTCCCAAACTCGTAAAATCCCCTGAGCAAGTCTTTGTTCACAAAGGTTAAGGGTTAGTTAACAGAGCGAGCTGCCGGCGCCCAAAGGCTCAGATTTCGATCCGAGTGTTGTCGCCAAGAGCGGCTGTGGCGCTTCCGTTTTCCGGCTCGAGCGCAGCGCGCGGCCATGTGACTTCGATGATCGCGCCGCGCGGCTCTCCGGGCAGGGTCGGTTTCTGATGCGGATCGGTGCCGTTGGAAAACACCAGTTCGGCCGATGTCCGCTCGAGCAGGGTTTTTGCGATGAACAGGCCAAGGCCCATGCCCTCATATTCGGGGCGGGCGTCGCGGTGGCTTCGCTCGCGCCGACGGCCGACAAAGGGGATGCCGATCCGGCCCATGACCTGTTGCGGGAAACCCGGCCCGTCGTCGGTAATGCGCACCAAGATCCGGTCATCGGACCAATGGGCATCGATCCAGACCGCTTCATGCGCGAAATCCACGGCATTCTGCACCAGATTTCTGAGGCCGTGAATGATCTCGGCCTGCCGGCGGATCACCGGCTGACGCTGATCGGCGCCCTCGCTTGGCGAGATGTCATAGGTGATGTCTATGCCGCGGTTTGCATGTGGTTCGGCCGCTTCATGCAGGATTGCTTCGATCGGCGAGAGCCGCAGGTGGCGGTCTTCCTTGCCGGCCCGCCCCATAGAGCGCAGGATCTCGCGGCAGCGGTCGGCCTGATCGCGAATAAGCTGGGCATCCTGCAATTGCTCGGGCCGGTCCTCCAGCTCATCCATAAGCTCGGCGCTGACCAGTTTGATTGTTGCCAGCGGGGTGCCCAATTCATGCGCCGCCGCCGCCACGACCCCGCCCAGATCGGTCAGTTTCTGCTCGCGGGCGAGCGCCATTTGCGTGGCCAGCAGCGCTTCGGACATCGACAGCATCTCGGTCGAGACCCGATAGGCATAGCCGGCGATAAAAACCACACCGATCACGATTGCGGCCCAGAAGCCAAAGACGAAGATTTCCGGCATCTGAACGACCAGCCCGTCTTCGGTGGTCAGCGGTATGTAATACACCGCCAGCACGCTGGTCAGGACAAGCGCCGCGCCACTCAGAAGCACAATCGACCGCAGCCCAAGGACTGTCGCCGAGATGGTAACCGGCGCCAGAACCAGAAGTGCAAATGGGTTGTTCAGCCCGCCGGTCAGAAACACCAGAAACGACAGCTGGGCGATATCGAAAAGGACCATCAGCGCCACTTCCTGTTCGCTGAGCCTTTTGTTTTCGGGATAAACGAACATCGCGATCAGATTGGCAATGACCGAGGCGCCGACCACGGCATAGGCCAGGCCAAGCTCGATCTGCAGGCCAAACAGGCTTTGGGCGACGGTGATCGCGGTGATTTGCCCGGCAATGGCGATCCAGCGCAGCACGATCAGGGTTTTCAGACTGACCCAATCGGCCCGCGCGTTGCGGTTAAACAGACCCGTATCCTGGGTGTCCATTGGCATTTCCGGTGTGATTGTGACCTATCGTGCAATTGTTAGACAATGCCGCCCCACCAATCAACGCCGGCATTTTTGATGTGCACAGGGCCCCGGAAAATTTGACGCACCCCTCGCTGCGCCCTACAAGCCTTAAGAACAATGACAACGGGAGAAAGCGGCGATGAGCGATCGCAGTTTGCAAGACATCGGCGAGGACCGGTCACTTTTGATCGTTGACGATGATGAACCGTTTCTGAAGCGTCTGGCTAAAGCCATGGAAAAGCGCGGGTTCGAGGTTGAAACCGCAGGTTCGGTGGCCGCTGGCCGCGCTGTCGCCACGGCCCGCCCGCCGGCCTATGCGGTGATTGACCTGAGGCTTGAGGATGGCAACGGTCTGGACGTTGTCGAAACCCTGCGCGCCCGCCGCCCCGACAGCCGGATCGTGGTTCTGACCGGCTATGGTGCTATTGCCACCGCTGTCGCAGCCGTCAAGATCGGCGCGACCGACTATCTGTCCAAACCCGCTGACGCTAATGATGTCACCAATGCCCTTCTGGCGGGCGACGCATCCATGCCCCCGCCCCCCGAAAACCCGATGAGCGCCGACCGCGTGCGCTGGGAGCATATTCAGCGGGTCTATGAGCTGTGCGATAGAAACGTCAGCGAAACCGCCCGCCGGTTGAACATGCACCGCAGAACGCTGCAGCGGATTTTGGCGAAACGTAGTCCGCGGTAGGGTGAAGACGTTTGGGTTTACACTGGTTTCTTAGCTCGTATCAGAAGATACTTTGTATGACTGCCTAATGGACTTAGTGAGCTTTCGTATTATATGCACCAAAGACCGCTCCCTGACCGAAGCGGACAAGCCCATCGTCGCGTCTGGCAGCTTGTGGCTTCTACCTGAGAGCTTAGTTGTAGCGTTTTCTAAGCTCCTCGGTCCGAGTGTTCCAAAGGTTGCACTTGGACAAAATCAGAAATCTTGCGACTTGCTGAACGTTGTAGACCTCATAAGGCCCGAGACGCTTGGTCTCTGAAGAAAATGCGTGGGCGGTCATTGTGTTGCGCAAATACTCGCTAAAATTGATCGCATCCGGCAATGAAACCTCACGATCTCGCACCTCAACCCCATCCGAATATTCCGAAAGCTGATTGAACTTATCATATATTTGTACTTCCGATTGGTCACCACGGGTCACCCAATCAATTGTTCCTTCTGGATCAATCCCAGCATCTCGCAGACGCGCCTTGAATGGCTTCAAAACGTCCGGGTTCCATACGAAAGTCCCTTTTCCAATTGATCGCGGCATCTTACCGCTCGCTTTCACGCCAAGATCAAGTTCCTCAATGGATGAATATGCAAGGTTTATCGCCACAGACGTTCCTACGTGCGAGGCAAAATTGTCGGTGTGTTTTTCAAACACTTGCCCATTACGAGGGTGCATTGACCACGGCGTCACGCACTCGGTTTCGTAGCTCTGTGCCAATTTGTGAATGGCATAGACAAGCTTCTTGTTCCACCGAGCTTTAGCAGCGATGGCGACCGCGCTTGGCAGCGTATGACGGTAGGTAAACCGTTGAAAGAGGACATCTCTCCGAAAAAGTTTCTCAAAGGTTATCTCCCGATCTGCTTCGTCGTTAGAGAGTTTGAACCCAAAAGTAGGTGGGTCTTTAATAAACGGGAACCCCTCAAGAATGACATTCGCTGCGCAGACCAATTGAATAATATTGTCAGCCTCGGTTTGCTCTGTCTCAAGCAGAAGCAACCTCCCGCCTTGTTGTCCTTCGCGTCGGACACCTATGTCCTTTAACGCACTGGCTTGCGATAGTTCGCTGATACCTCCTCTTTCGGAGAAGGCATATCGCATTGATGGGTCAGGAATGTCCCGTGTGGACCAGTCCGCAGTGGCGCAAATTGAATGGATCAAATCAATTTCACAGGGTCTAAACACAAGGAAGCTACAAAACTCTGGCATTGGTCCCCCGTGAAATATGTATGATCTGTAATCGTTCGGCCCAACTTTGCAAAACCCGCTCACTGCGCAAAGCAGCCGTTCGTTCCCTCGGCAGCATCAGTAACTTTGGGCTCAGAACCGACATTGAATCAGATTGAATTCCTAAAGTAAGTCTAACGGCCGCTCCTACCGCTCTTTGACCGGTCGGCGCAGCTTAACCTATGACGCGCCCGTCAATCCAGCCGAACCCGGGTCCAAACCTTGTCGACGCGTGTCCCGTCACTCAAAGCCATGTCCGGCAAAAGCTGGATCGTTTCAAAACCGCGGCTTTGGTAGTAGGCCAGCCCGCCAGCATTATCCGCACGGATGACGGCATCCATGTGGCGATACCCCAGGTCAAGGGCCGCCGCCCTTGTCGCCGCAAACAGCTTTGAACCGATCCCAAGCCCGGTTGCGCCAATCTCGACAAAGGTCGCGACCGATGCGCTATCCTCGGGGATGTCCGGGTGCGGCTCGAACCACTGAAAGCCTTTGACCGAACCTGTGTCATCTTCGGCCAGATGCCAGACGGCGTTGGGGCGCTGCATCCGCTCTTCGACATCCGATTTGTCCCATGGGGTCACATAGGCCGTGGTCCCGCCCTTGGCGATAATCGCGTTCAGCAACGCCGCCAAGGGCGCGGCGTCCAGCGGTCCGGCGCGGCGGATGTGGATCATGCCATCGCCTCCAGCAACTGGTTGTGGCGGGCGGTGAAATCGCCACGCACTGCAACCGGGGGGCGCAGACGGATCGACAACCCGTCAATCAACTCGGGCGCGGGGCGGCCAAAGAACTGGCTGGCTTCTTTTTCCGCAAAACCCGCGATCTGGACCGCTTCCAGCCATGCGCTGATCTTATCGGCGCGCTTGATCTGTTTCTTGACCGATACCGGGATCTGCGCGGGCAGGCCGAACCGCAGATGAACCGCCGCTGCCAGCCGGTCGTCCAGCGCGCCGTAACCCGGCCCGACGGCGGATTTCACCGGGCTGATCATATCGCCGATCACATATTCCGGCGCGTCATGCAGCAGGGCGGCAAGGCGCCATCTGGCCGGGGCCTTGGGCGCGATGCGGCCAAAAAGCTGTTCCACCAGCAGCGAATGTTCGGCTACCGAATAGGGGTAGTCACCCATCGTCTGACCGTTCCAGCGCGCCACAAAGGCCAGCCCGTGGGCGATATCCTCAATCTCGATATCCATCGGCGTGGGATCCAACAGATCCAGCCTGCGACCGGAAAGCATCCGTTGCCAAGCGCGAGGGGGTTTAGCCATATATTCCGCAGCCCTTTGCCATAGGTCCCGGCAGCGCGTCCCGAATGCGCATCCCGGTTGGCCAAGCACTAGCCAAAGCCGCCTGCCATGTTCAAGCTAATCCTTCCTGGCCCGTGCGACCGCCATGCGGCCAGAGGTTAACGCGGCTGCGGCAGATTTTTACCACAAGATGCCAAAGAGCGTCCCCCGCACCCCCGCACAGTTGCCAGCCCCCAAAGCCGATGCTAAGCCAGCGCAAACTTAAAGCAAAGTATCAGGAGCACGGCACCATGCCGAATGATTACATCGTCAGGGATATCGCCCTGGCCGATTACGGCCGCAAGGAATTGAACATCGCTGAAACGGAAATGCCGGGCCTGATGGCGCTGCGCGAGGAATACGGCACGACCAAGCCTCTGAAGGGTGCGCGGATTGTCGGATCGCTGCATATGACGATCCAGACCGCGGTTCTGATCGAAACGCTGGTCGAGCTGGGCGCCGATGTGCGCTGGGCAAGCTGCAACATCTTCTCAACCCAGGATCATGCGGCGGCAGCGATCGCCGCAGGCGGCACGCCGGTTTTCGCGATCAAGGGTCAGTCGCTGGTCGAGCATTGGGATTATCTGGACCGTTCCTTCCAGTTCCCTGAAGGCGCCAACATGATCCTAGACGACGGTGGCGATGCGACGCTGTATGTTCTGCTGGGCGCGCGGGTCGAAGCGGGCGAGACCGATCTGATTGAGGTGCCCACCTCGGAAGAGGAAGAGGCGATCTTTGCCCAGATCAAAAAGCGCATGGCCGCATCCCCCGGCTGGTTCACCAAGACGCGCGATGCGATCAAGGGCGTGTCCGAAGAAACGACAACCGGTGTCCACCGCCTTTATGATCTGCAAAAGAAGGGCCAGCTGCCTTTCCCGGCGATCAACGTCAACGACAGTGTGACCAAGTCCAAGTTCGACAACAAATACGGCTGCAAGGAATCGCTGGTCGACGGCATTCGCCGCGCCACCGACACGATGATGGCCGGCAAGGTCGCCGTGGTCTGCGGCTATGGCGATGTCGGCAAAGGCTCGGCGGCCAGCTTGCGCGGTGCCGGTGCCCGCGTGAAGGTCACCGAGGTCGATCCGATCTGCGCCCTTCAGGCCGCGATGGACGGGTTCGAGGTTGTTCTGTTGGAAGATGAGGTCGCCAAGGCCGACATCTTTATCACCACGACCGGCAACAAGGACGTCATCCGGATCGAGCATATGCGCGAGATGAAGGATATGGCCATCGTTGGAAACATCGGTCACTTCGACAATGAAATTCAGGTGGCCAGCCTGAAGAACCA
>JASBSV010000068.1 GCA_030148745.1 Paracoccaceae bacterium | reverse complement strand
CCGAGGACCTGTATGTACAGGTGGGCGCCGGATAGTCAGACCAGGATCTGATCAGAGCCAGCTCCCTCGGAATTGCTTAAGGCCACTGGAATTTGACCCCGGCACGAGAAGAGCAGAACCCGCCGTGCCCATAGGTAGGGGTCGCGGCCCGTCTCGGCAAGGGGGGCTGGAAATTGACCGCCCCGCAGGGCGCGCGATCCGGCGCCATGGGCCGCGGGGGATGGAGATGGGCCACAGGGCGGGGCGACCCTTGATTTATGTTCACCTATTGTTCATGTTTGCCGCATGCCCGAGACCATGCCCATCCCCGACAAGAAACCCGGCCAGCTTTTGGCGCGCGGGGTGTGCCGGCATCTGCGCGGCCATGATTTTGTGTCGGTTGAGGAACTGACCCCCGCGCCGGGTCTGCGGGTGGATGTCATGGCGCTGGGTCCGCGCGCAGAGATCTGGGTGGTGGAGTGCAAATCAAGCCGCGCTGATTTTCAGGCCGATCAGAAATGGCAGGGCTATCTGGAATGGTGCGACCGCTATTTCTGGGCGGTGGATGCGGATTTTCCCGCCGAGCTTTTGCCGGAAGAGACCGGGCTGATCATCGCCGATGCCTATGACGCCGAGATCATCCGCATGGGCCCCGAGGCCCGGCTGGCGCCGGCGCGGCGCAAGGTGATGATACAGAAATTCGCGCGCCATGCGGCGCTTCGGGCGCAGGTGCTGCGCGATCCGGGGTTCGTGCAGCCCTGGGAGATGTGACGCGCCGGTTCGGACCTTGTGCCGGTGGCCGATGGCGGGAGCCTCCGGCGGGGATATTTGGACCAAATGGAAGGCGGGTTACGATTTGCCCTTGGAGCCGCCGTCGATGCGGTTGGCGGCGGCGAGAATCTCTTCGGCGATGTCGCGCGCCTCATCTGGTTCGAAATCCATCGGCAGGTCGATCCCCTCGGCCTCGATATATATGCGCACCATGCCAAGGCTGGTCGGGCCAATCTGGAGGTTGGCGGCGATATTGCTTTCTTTGTTGATGCCCATGGCTATTCTCCTTCGGATCAGCGCCGGGCCTAGCCTTTGGGACGCGATTTCGCAAGGGGGAGACATGGAAGAGATCGTCTTGCGCAAGATGCGTGCCAGCGACGCCGGGTGGCTGATCCGGGCGCATGGGGTTCTTTATCGTCGCCAAGAGGGGTTTGACGAGAGTTTTGAGCCGCTGGTTGCGGGGATTGTTGCGGATTTTTTGAAAGATCATGACCCGGCGCGCGAGCGGGGCTGGATTGCCGAGCGCGGTGGGCGACCACTGGGATCGGTGTTTTGTGTGGATGGCGGGCAGGGGATGGCAAAGCTGCGGCTTTTTTTGATCCTGCCGCAGGCGCGCGGGTCAGGATTGGGCCACAGGATGCTGGCCGGGGTTCTTTGTTATGCGAAGGACCGCGGGTATCGGGGGCTGCGGCTTTGGACCCATGCTAGCCACCGGGCGGCCTGTGCGCTTTATGAAAAACACGGGTTGAAAATTGTTTCGTCTCAACCGGTTCGTTCCTTTGGTTGCAAGCTGATCGAACAAACTTGGGAAATCACCTTTTAACAAGTCTTGCGTTCGCCGGTTTGGGGCGCTATTTCGCGCCACAGTGCCGCCTTAGCTCAGTTGGTTAGAGCGCTGGATTGTGGATCCAGAGGTCCCCCGTTCAAGCCGGGGAGGCGGTACCACCGGATTTACCCTTGAAATTATCCGAAGATTGGGCGGCTGGGACGGTGGCTCAGGGTGTGGGCTTGATCGCGATTGTCTGGCGCAGGGCGCCGCTGGTGCGGTCATAGATCAGGATCTGATCGTCGGTGGTGACCACCGCGTACCAGTCTGCGCCCTGGGTAAAGGCCGAGGCCCGCAGGCCCGAAGGCAGGGTGATCTGATCGGGCAGGGCGACCGGGGCGACAACGCCCAGACGGATGACAAAGAGGACGATGATGGTTAGAAGCCCCAGAATCATCGTTGCGGTCAGGACCGTGACCAATCGCCTGAGAAATCTGAGATTTGGGGGCTCTTGACCCTCGGGAGTTTCCTGCATGTCCGGCCCTTTGCCCATCTTGCGTTTTGTGATCGAAGCCGATCCGCCGCCGCGCCTTGATAAGGCGATTGCGCGCGATGTGCCAGAGGCTGCGATGTTGTCGCGCTCGCGGCTGGCGAAACTGATCGCGGCGGGGGCGGTGCGCCGGGGCGGCGTGGTGGTCAGCGATGCCAAGGTTCGGGTGCGCGAAGGCGACGAGATCGAAATCACCCTGCCGGAGGCGCAGGAAAGCCACATTCAGCCCGAAGAGATCGCGCTGGATGTGGTTTATGAGGATGATGCGCTAATCGTGGTCAACAAGCCGGTAGGGATGGTGGTGCATCCGGCCCCCGGCACGCCCTCGGGCACATTGGTCAATGCGCTTCTGGCGCATGCCGGCGACAGTCTGAGCGGGGTCGGGGGGGCGCGCCGGCCCGGTGTGGTGCACCGGATCGACAAGGACACCTCGGGGCTTTTGGTGGTGGCCAAAACCGATGCGGCGCATCAGGGGCTGGCCCAGCAGTTCGAGCGCCACAGTGTCGAACGGCGTTATCTGGCGCTTTGCCACGGGGCGCCGGATGCGGGCGATCCGCGTCTGCGCGGCACCCGCGGGATCAGTTTCGAGGCCGGTAATGTGATGAAGATCACCACCCATCTGGCGCGCCACCGCACCGACCGTCAGAAACAGGCGGTGCTTTTTACCGGCGGGCGCCATGCCGTAACGAGGGTGCGCGCATTGCAGGTTTTTGGCACCCCGCCGGCGGCGGCGCTGGTCGAATGCTGGCTAGAGACCGGGCGCACCCATCAGATCCGGGTGCATATGGCGCATGCCGGTCACGGGCTGATCGGCGATCAGACCTATGGCGGGCGCCGCAAACCGCCGGCGCGGGCGCTGGGCGCCGATGCGGTTGCGGCCATCGCGGGCTTTCCCAGACAGGCGCTGCATGCCGCGAGCTTGGGGTTTGTTCACCCGCTCAGTGGTCAGAAGCTGAGCTTTGAGGCCGCGCTTCCCGACGATATGGCCCGGCTGATTGCCACGCTGGAGGGCGGCTGATTGTTACAATTGGCACAAGCGCGTGATCCCCGTGGCGCGGTCCGCCGGGCTGTCGTAAGATCGGGATGATCCGATTTGCGGGGGAACCATAATGGTTCATTTCGCATTAACAAAAGTACAGTAGGAGCCACTTGAACCGATGCGGCGGGCGACATAGATCAATGTTAACACCCGTAACTTCGGGCTGAAGAAAAAAGGGGCAGCCATGAGTAATTACAAGAATCTTCCCGTACCTACCCCCGAAGGCGGCCTGAACCGCTACCTTCAGGAGATCCGGAAGTTCCCGATGCTGGAGCCGGAAGAGGAATATATGCTGGCCAAACGCTGGGTCGAAAGCGAAGACAGCGGCGCGGCGCATAAA
Organism: Paracoccaceae bacterium; assembly: GCA_030148745.1. GTDB lineage: Bacteria > Pseudomonadota > Alphaproteobacteria > Rhodobacterales > Rhodobacteraceae > JASBSV01. The sequence goes on along the minus strand of JASBSV010000068.1, from coordinate 8,997 downwards.
CTGGTGACCTCGCATCTGCGGCTGGCCGCCAAAATCGCCATGGGCTATCGCGGCTATGGCCTGCCTCAGGCCGAGGTGATTTCCGAGGCGAATGTCGGCCTGATGCAGGCGGTCAAGCGCTTTGACCCCGAAAAAGGGTTTCGCCTTGCGACCTATGCGATGTGGTGGATTCGCGCCTCGATCCAGGAATATATCCTGCGCTCGTGGAGCCTTGTGAAACTGGGCACGACCTCGGCGCAGAAAAAGCTGTTTTTCAACCTGCGCAAGGCCAAGGCACGGATCGGCGCGCTGGAAGATGGCGATCTGCGGCCTGAAAACGTCGCCCGTATCGCGCATGACCTGAATGTGACCGAGGAAGAGGTCATCTCGATGAACCGGCGGATGTCGGGGGGGGATGCATCGCTGAACGCCACGGTCGGATCCGAACGCGAAGGCACCATGCAATGGCAGGACTGGCTTGAGGATGAGGATGCCGATCAGGCCGGCGATTACGAGGCGCGCGACGAGCTTGAGGTGCGCCGCGAGTTGCTGAACGAAGCCATGGCGGTTCTGAATGAGCGTGAGCGCGATATCCTGATGAAACGCCGCCTGCAGGATGAGCCGCTGACCCTCGAAGAGCTGTCGGGCGAATATGACGTCAGCCGCGAGCGTATTCGCCAGATTGAGGTGCGGGCCTTTGAAAAGCTGCAGAAACGCATGCGCGAGCTGGCCGGGACCCGGGGGATACTGACCTCCGCCTAGGGCTTGAACAGAGCTGTGAAATTGATAGCCTCCCTCTGACCGAGGGAGGTTTTTCATGTCAGATCCGATCCGCTGGGGTATCCTTGGGGCCTCGAAATTCGCCCGTGAGCAGATGGGGCCGGCAATCCATGCCGCCGATCACGCGGTGCTGGCCGCTCTGGCGACCCGCTCGCCCGAAAAAGCCGCGCCCTTTCAGGCAATTGCGCCGGCTATCCGGCTGCATCAGACCTATGAGGATTTGCTGGCCGATCCGGGCATTGATGCGGTCTATATCCCGCTGCCCAATCACCTTCACGTCGAATGGGCGAAAAAGGCGCTGCGGGCGGGCAAGCATGTGCTGGTTGAAAAACCTCTGGCGATGAAGGCCGAGGAGTTTGACGAGGTGATTGCCCTGCGCGACAAGACCGGCCTTTTGGCGGCCGAGGCTTATATGATCGTGCACCACCCGCAATGGCAGCGCGCGCGCCAGCTGGTGGGCGAGGGCGCCATTGGCCGGCTGATCCATGTCGAAGGGGTTTTCACCTATAACAACGCGCAGGACGTGACCAATATCCGCAACGATGCCGGCAAGGGCGGCGGCGGTATCCCTGATATCGGGGTTTATACCTATGGGGCCACGCGGTTTGTCACCGGGCAGGAGCCTGACGAGATTACCCATGCCGATATCACCTGGGAAAATGGCGTCGATGTCATCGCGCGGGTCTCGGCGCGGTTTCCGAGCTTCAGCGCCCATTGGGTGAATTCGATGCGTATGTATCCGCTTCAGGATATGACCTTTCACGGCGACAGCGGGATTTTGCGGCTGACCGCGCCCTTCAACCCACAGGTATTCGGCGAGGCGCGGATCGATCTGATGCAGGGCGGCAAAACCCTGAGCGAAAGGTTCCCTGCCGCCAATCACTATAAGCTTCAGGTCGAAGCCTTTGGCCGCAGCCTTGCCGAGGGGGCGGAATATCCCTGCCCGCTGGAGTTTTCGCGGGGCACGCAGGCGATGATCGACAAAGTGTTTCAGGCTGCCGGGTGAGCGATTTCACCTTTCATCTTCCGCGCGCGGCTCTGCAGGACGGCGGCGCGGGGATGAAACCTTTCTACCGCGATCTGACCGGGGGTCTGTCGGCGATGGGGCACGATGTGCGGCTGATCGCCCATGATCGCGACGGCACGTTGGAAACGGTCGGGGGTGATTTGCGGTTTCACATTATCGATCACGGGCGCATATCACACCGGCGGGTGCTTAACACCGGCATCGCCTATATTTATCCGTTCTGGAATGTCGATCCCCGGGGGATCAGGGCGTTTTCCTCGATCGCCGATGAGGTGTTTGATCCCGCCGCCGTGCCCGCCGCCGAGGCCGCGGCGTTTTTTCAGCGCCTGCACCGGCGGCTGGTCGGCCGGCGCCGCTCGCGCTATCCCCAGCCGGCGGCGCCGGCCCGCGATCTTCCCGCTGGCGCCATCGCCGTCTTTCTTCAAACCGAGGCCTATCGCGATGTGGCCGAAACCTGTTACCTCAACCGCGCCGAGATGGTGCAAACGGTTCTTGAGGCGGCGGGCGCGCGCCCGGTCATCATCAAACCGCATCCGCGCGATTTCGATATTGAAACCTTTGACTGGCTTGAAGATTTGCGCCGCGATCACCCGGCGCTGACCATCAGCACCGCCAATATCCACGATATTCTGGCGGTGTCGGGCACCGTGGTGACCATCAACTCGGCCGTGGGGATCGAGGCGCATCTGCACCGTGTTCCGGTGATCTTATGCGGTCATGCCGATTTTCTGCATATCTGCCACACGGCCCGGACGCCCGGTGATCTGGCGGCGCTATTGTCGGCTGATCTGCCGGTCCAGCCGGTCGAGGCCTATCTTTACTGGTATTTTCAGCGCCATTGCCTTGCCGCCGGCGATCCGGCCCTGATCACGCGGTTTCTGGAGCGGGTGGCGCAGGCGGGTTTTGCGCTTTAGAATTGCGGCATAAATCCGGGGCGGGGCGAAAACAGGCATAATGTCAGGCGAAGTGGTTCTCCATATCCCTCTGCACATCCGGCGCGGGTTTTCGCGCCGCGGCAAGGTGACGTTCTACACGCGTCTCTGGGCCGAGCTGGAGCGGCGCGGCGCGCGCCTGCGCATCGAAAACTACGAAGAGCGTCATTATCAGCGGATCGATCCCGACGACGGCAATCTGCATCTGGTCAATAACGGCGCGCTGGACCTGCCCAACGCGCTGAATGTGGCCATCGCCTATCTTGACGGCTTCTGGCAGGTCGATGCGCGCGGCATTCTTTGCGACAGCTCGATCGGGCAGGAGGAGTTTGTGGCCCGCAAACAGGACGGTGCCGCCTCATGGGCGTTTTTTCAGCGCCTGCGTCAGGACTATGCCGGCGCGCGCAAATCGCGCTATCGCCAGCCAAGGAAAATCGCGCCGGTCGCGCCGGGGGTGATCGCCGTCTTTCTGCAGGGCGACAGCCACCTGACCGACCGCGCAAGGCGCTGCACGACGCCGCAGATGATCCGCTCGGTCGCGCAGGGGGCGGGCGGGCGGCCGATTGTGGTCAAGCCGCATCCGCTGAAGGTGGCGCCGGCGGATCTTCTGGCGGTTCACGATCTGGCCGCCAGCGGTATCGATATCCAGATCACCGAGGCGAATGTGCATGATATTCTGGCCCGGGCATCGGTCAGCGTCTCGATCAGCTCGGCCTGTTGTTTCGAAGGGTTCCTGCACAAGACGCCGGCCATCCTTTATGGCAAAAGCGATTTCCACCATTTCGCCGAAAGCCTGACGGATCTGGATGACTTTGCCGGCGCTTACGAGCGTGCGCTAACCCGCAAGCGCGGCTATTCGCGCTATGTTTACTGGTTTTTGCAGCGCCATTGCATCGAAGCGTCGGGCGCTGATTTCTATCCTAAAATCAGCGCCCGCATGGTGGCTCTGGGCTTTGACGCCGAACGGCTGGGCCTGAGCAAGGCGCAATAGCGCGCCGCCAGCCTGGGCAGGCAAAGGGCGCATGGCTCAGGAAAGCGGGCGCTCTTCCATCGCCTCCAGCTCGTCGATCATGCCCGAAATCATCGACAGCCCCTTGTCCCAGAATTTGGGGTCCGAGGCGTCAAGACCGAAGGGCGCCAGAAGCTCTTTGTGGTGTTTCGAGCCGCCGGCTTTCAGCATCTCGAAATATTTGTCCTGAAAATCCTCGCCGCCCTCTTCGTATAGCGCATAAAGCGCATTCACGAGCCCGTCGCCGAAGGCATAGGCATAGACATAGAAAGGCGAATGGACGAAATGCGGGATATAGGCCCAGAAAGTCTCATACCCCTCGGCAAAGTCGAAAACCGGGCCCAGGCTTTCGGCCTGAACCGACATCCACAGCGCGTTGATGTCATCGGGGGTCAGCTCCCCTTTTTCGCGGGCGGCATGCAGTTTGCACTCAAAATCGTAAAAGGCGATCTGGCGCACCACGGTGTTGATCATATCCTCGACCTTGCCGGCCAGAAGCACCTTGCGCTCCTCCTGCGTCTTGGCGCCGCTCAGAAGCTTGCGGAAGGTCAGCATCTCGCCGAAAACACTGGCGGTTTCGGCCAGCGTCAGGGGGGTGGAGGATAAAAGCTCACCCTGACCGGCGGCCAGAACCTGATGCACGCCGTGGCCCAGTTCATGGGCAAGGGTCATCACATCGCGCGGTTTGCCAAGGTAATTGAGCATCACGTAAGGGTGCACATCGACCACGGTGGGATGGGCAAAGGCGCCCGGCGCCTTGCCCGGTTTGACGCCCGCGTCGATCCAGCCCTTGTCGAAAAACGGCTCGGCAATCTCGGCCATCTGCGGGGAGAAATCGGCGTAGGCCGACAGCACCGTCTTGCGGGCGTTGTCCCAATCGACAATGCGGGTGTCTTCCACCGGCAGGGGGGCGTTTCTGTCCCATACCTCAAGCCGGTCCAGCCCCAGCCATTTGGCCTTGAGCGCGTAATAGCGGTGCGAAAGTTTGGGGTAGGCGGCGACAACCGCGTCGCGCAGCGCCTCAACCACCTCAGGCTCGACATGGTTGGACAGATGCCGCCCTGTCTGCGGCGTGGGCATCCCGCGCCAGCGGTCCTCGATCTCTTTTTCCTTGGCCAGCGTGTTGTGAACCCGCGAAAAGATCTTGATGTTCTCGCCGAAAACCCGGGCCAGCTCGCGCGTGGCGGCCTCGCGTTTGGCGCGGTCCTGTTCGGTCAGAAGGTTCAGCGTCGCCTCGATGTTCAGCTCCTGACCATCCACATGAAAGCTCAGGCCGGCGATGGTTTCATCAAACAGCCGATTCCAGGCGGCGGCGCCCACGGTGGACTGGTCGTGCAGGAATTTCTCCAGCTCGTCAGACAGCTGATAAGGCTTCATCGCGCGCAGCCGGTCAAAGACCGGTTTGAAGCGTGCAAGATCCTGATTTTGTTCCAGAAGGCCGGCCAGATGCTCATCTTCAAGCCGGTTCAGCTCGAGCGTGTAAAAGACCAGCGGCGTGGTGTAGCTGGTGATCTTGTCCTGCGTGTCGGCCATGAATTTGGCGCGCTCGGCATCGACGGTATTCTGGTAATAGCGCAGCCCGGCAAATGACATGATCCGCCCGGCCACGACATCGATCTTTTCATAGCGCAGAACACAATCCAGCAGGCTGGTGGCATCCAGATCGGCCAGCTTGCCTTCGTAATCGCGGGCAAAATCAAGGCAGGCCTGCTCAAGCCAGTCCATATCGCGTTTGAATTCGGCGGCATCGGCGGAAGGGTAGAGATCGCTCAGGTCCCACTCGGGCAGATCGCCGAGGCTTTCGCCCCCGCTTTGATGGGCATCATATGTCGGGCGGGGGGAAAATCGCATCAGTTACCTCATTTGGTTCGCTGGCCCTAACCTATGAAGCGCGGCCCCCGGTTGGAAGGGGGCAGGCCGCGTGCTGGCGATATTTTTGCCGCCGCGATTTCGGCCGGGCCGCGCAACAGGCGTTGCAATCGACGAAAAGCAATCTAGCCTGTCGGCCAAATAACAAGGGGGACGAAGATGAGCTTGCGCGAAAAAATGCTGTCGGGTCAGATGCTGGCCGGGACATTCGTGAAAACGCCGTCGATCGAGGTGGTCGAGGTTCTGGCAATGGCGGGGCTGGATTTTATCTGTCTGGACGCCGAACATGCGCCTTTTGATCGCGGCCGGCTGGACAATTGTCTGGCGATTGCGCGGGCGCTGGGCCTGCCGGCGCTGGTGCGGGTGGCGGCCGGCACGCCGCAGGACATCCTTCAGGCGCTTGATTGCGGCGCGGCGGGCGTGGTGGTGCCACATGTCGATACGGTTGCCAAGGCGCAGGCGGTGGCGCGTGCGGGCCGCTTTGGCAAGGGCGGGCGCGGCTATGCCGGTTCGACCCGCTGGGCGGGCTATACAACCGGCGCGATGGCCGATCTGCTGGCGGCCTCGCGCGATGAAACCATCGTGATTGCTCAGATCGAAGAGCCCGAGGGCGTGGAGGCGGCACCGGGGATCGCCGCGGTGGCCGGGATCGACGGGCTTTTTATCGGGCCGGCCGATCTGTCGGTGGCGTATGGCAAGACCGATCAGTCCTCCAAAGAGCTTTGGACAGCGGCGCGGGCCGTTGGCAAGGCCGCGCGCGACAATGCCAAGGCCTATATGACCTTCGTGCCCAATGCCCAGAAAGCCACCGACTGGATGGAGCATGGGGTGACCATGTTTTTCATCGCCTCAGAGCAGTCGTGGATCATGCAGGGCGCGCGGGCCGAGGCGGCCGGCATCCGGTCGCTCAAAGCGCCTGCCACAAGCTAGCGGTTGGCGTCGAAAAGCGCGGCGGATTTATCGAAAAACAGCTTTCGGGTGGCCGGGCGCTCCATCATGATTTCGTGCTCGGCCTGTTTGAACAGGCTCAGAACGCCGCCCGGCCAGCGGCCCATCCGCTCGCGGACGGCGGCGGGGTCGACGATACGTTCGTTGCTGCCCAGTCCGGTAAGGGTTGGAACCGGCGGCGAGGCAATGGCCCGCAAGTCCTCCATTTCTCTGAACGATTCGTGGAGCCAGTGAAAGCTGGGCGCGGCCAGCGACAGCTCGGGATGGGCCTGCGCCTGCTCTTGCAACATCCGGTACATATCGGGATCGGTGGTCAGAAGGTTGTTTTCGAAGGGCGCGGTCAGCACGTAGCTTTGTGCGCCCGATCCGGGAACCGCCTTGTTGCCAAGGCCGATCCGTTCGGCGATCGCGCCGATGGGTTTTGCAAAGGGCCGTAAAAGCGGGGTGATCAGGATGCCCCACATCGGCGCGGAAAAGACGGCGGCCCTGACCTGCAGCCCGTCGATCAGTGCGCGCAGGCCGATCGCGCCGCCCATCGAATGGGCCATAAGATACCAGGGCCGGGGCAGATCAAGCGCCGACATGGCCCGGACCACGGCGGCAACATCAAGCTGATAGTCGCCGAAGCTTCCGACATGGCCGATCAGCGGATCGTCAAGAAGCCGGTCTGCCAGCCCCTGACCGCGCCAGTCGATGGCGATGGCGCCATAGCCGCGGGCATTCATATCGCCCGCCGCTTGGGCATATTTCTCGGCGTATTCGGTCCGGCCCGGAAAGATCAGAACCGTGCCTTTGCTTTTGCCTGCGCCGGTTTGCGCGCCGGGCCAGACCGCCATTCGAATGCGCACCCCATCCGCGGTGGGCAGCCAATGGGCGCTGACATTGTCAGGGCCGCCGGCGATCTGTGCGAAAAAAGGCGCGCTATCCATCGCTCAGGCCAGAGCCTGCGCCAGGGCCATCGCCTGACCCATATCGCCGTCGATGGTCAGTTTTCCAGTCATGAAAGCGGCGGTCGGATCCATGTCGCCGGACATGATCGCCTCGAACACATCGGCATCGGCGGTCATGGTGACCGCGGCCTCTTCGTCGCTTTCGCGTGCGCCGTTTTCATCGATCATGACCGAGCCCTGACCGGGGATCACGAATTTCGCGCTTCCCGTGAAATTCGAGATTTTCTGATTAAGGGCCGCAATGGCCTGATCCATCTGATCGCTCATATCGTTTTTCCTTCAATTGTGACCGCCGGGGCTATCGCTTTTTGCGGTCAGGACGCTAAACTCAGAACCGATATGGCGTTTGTTGTCGAATTTCTCAAACATGTCGTTGCGGCATTTATGCTGTGGGTCATGATTTCTGTGCCCTCTTTGGCGGGGGAGACGAAGCTTGACCGGCTTTTTGACCAGCTGAAAACCGCAGATCAGGAGGCGATCGGCGCGATAGAGCAGGAGATTTTGGCCGAATGGTCGAAATCAGGCTCGCCCGCGGCCGATCTGCTGCTCAGGCGCGGGCGCGATGCGATGAATGCCGGCGATCTGGACACGGCGATTGCGCATCTGACGGCCCTGACCGATTACGCGCCCGATTTCGCCGAAGGCTGGAACGCGCGCGCTACGGCCTATTATCAGGTGGGGCGCTTTGGCCCGGCGATATCCGACATCGCGCGCACCCTGCAGCTCAACCCGCGTCATTTCGGGGCGATGAGCGGTCTGGCACTGATCCTTGAAGAGACCGGCGACAGCGAAATGGCGCTGAGGGTCTATCGCCAGATCGCGCTGATAAACCCCGGGCGGGCCAATGTGAAAGAGGCGATTGCGCGTCTTGAAGCGAGCGGATCCGGCATCGATCTTTGATCGGGTGCGGCGGCGCGGTGGAAATTTGCCTCCGGCGGGGATATTTGTGCCAAGTGGAAGATGAGCGGGGCTTGTTGCCCGGCGGCTGATCTGGCTTATTTTGCGCAAATCAAGGGGCGCGGCGATCATCATGGATAACCTTGCGGGCGGGCGGATCCGGGCAATTCTGGGTCCGACAAATACCGGCAAGACGCATTATGCGATCGAGCGGATGCTGGCCCATCGCAGCGGGGTGATCGGCCTGCCGCTGCGGCTGTTGGCGCGCGAGGTTTACGAGCGGATCGTGGCCCTGCGCGGCCCTTCGGTTGTGGCGCTGGTGACCGGGGAGGAGCGGATCGTGCCGCCGCGCACCCGCTACTGGGTGTCGACGGTCGAGGCGATGCCGCTGGAGATCGGTGCCGATTTCGTGGCCGTGGACGAGATTCAGCTATGCGCCGATCCTGAGCGGGGCCATGTCTTTACCGACCGTTTGCTGAATGCCCGCGGGCTGCATGAGACGCTTTTTCTTGGCTCGGACACGATGCGCCCGGCGATTTCGGCGATGGTGCCGGGGGCGGAGTTCATGCGCCGCGAGCGATTTTCGGAGCTGATTTACACCGGCGC
>JASBSV010000045.1 GCA_030148745.1 Paracoccaceae bacterium | reverse complement strand
CATTCAGGAAGTCTATGGCATGCACAATATGCCCGGCTTTCCGGTAGGCCAGTTCGCGATCCGCCCCGGCGCCTTCTTTGCCGCTGCCGATCAGTTCGAGATCGAGGTTGAGGGCCTGGGCGGTCATGCCGCCAAACCGCATGAAACCATCGACACGACCGTAGTGGCCAGCCACATCGTCATCGCGCTTCAGACCATCGCCAGCCGCAATGCCGATCCGGTCAAACAGCTTGTCGTCTCGGTCACCTCTTTCGAGACGGAATCAAAGGCCCATAACGTCATCCCGCAAAAGGTAAAACTGCGCGGCACAGTGCGGACCCTGGACGGCGAGATGCAGGACATGGCGCAGGCGCGGCTGATCAAAATAGCCGAAACAACCGCCGATGCCTTCGGCGCCAAGGCGACGGTCGATTATCAGCGCGGCTATCCGGTGATGATCAACGCCGAAGCCGAAACCCAGATCGCCGCCGAAGTCGCCCGAAAGGTTGCAGGCGACTGTGCCACCGCCCCGCTTATCATGGGCGGCGAAGATTTTGCCTTCATGCTCAACGCCAGACCCGGCGCCTATATCCTTGTCGGTAATGGCGACACCGCAATGGTCCACCACCCCGAATACAACTTTGACGACGACGCAATCCCGGCGGGCTGCTCCTATTGGGCCGAAATGGTCGAAACCCGCATGCCCGCCGCCTGAGCGCAGATTTAATTGAGCGCCTTCGGCGCACAGCTATTAAATTTCGCGTCCCCTTGGGCCGCTCTCATTTGCCTCCGGCGGGGATATCTATACCAAATGGAAAGCCGAAAGCTCGGGCCTTCCTCTTGGTGAAAATATCCCGGGGGTTTGGGGGCGGCGCCCCCATGACGACGTTTGGGAAAAAGCTGCCGTCAGCCGCCGGTATGGCTCATGTGGCGCGACATCTGCCCGTCGATTTTCTGGCGCGAATAGTCAAAGTCATGGCCTTTGGGTTTGCGCAGGATGGCGTTGCGGATGGCCTGATCCAGCGGGGCGTCGCTTTCGCTCTGGCGCAGGGGGCCGCGCAGGTCGGCGCGGTCTTCCTGGCCCAGGCACATGAAAAGCTCACCCGTGCAGGTCATGCGCACGCGGTTGCAGCTTTCGCAGAAATTATGGGTCAGGGGGGTGATAAATCCGATTTTCTGGCCGGTTTCTTCAAGGCGTACATAACGCGCGGGCCCGCCGGTGCGTTCGGCCAGCTCGGTCAGGGTGAACCTTTTGCGCAGCTCGCCGCGCAGATCGCTCAGCGCCCAATATTGTCCGATCCGGTTTTCATTGCCGATATCGCCCATCGGCATGACTTCGATAAAGGTCAGATCCATATCGCGCTTGGCGCACCAGTCGGTAAGCCGGAAAAGCTCGTCTTCGTTAAAGCCTTTCAGGGCGACGGTATTGATCTTGATCCGAAGGCCTGCGGATTGCGCGGCATCGATGCCTTTGAGCACCTGGGGCAGGCGGCCCCAGCGGGTGATCTCGGCAAATTTTGCCTCGTCCAGAGTGTCGAGAGATACATTTACCCGCCGCACGCCCGCGGCGACCAGATCATCGGCGAAACGGGCCAGTTGCGAGCCGTTGGTGGTCAGCGTCAGCTCGTCCAGCGCGCCGCTTTCAAGATGGCGCGACATCGACTGGAAATAGGTCATGATGCCTTTGCGCACCAGTGGCTCTCCGCCGGTGATCCTGAGTTTTCGTACCCCCATGCGCACAAAGGTCGAGGAGACGCGGTCAAGCTCCTCCAGTGTCAGCAGCTCTTTTTTGGGCAGAAAGGTCATGTTTTCCGACATGCAATAGACGCAGCGGAAATCGCATCGGTCGGTGACCGAAACGCGCAGGTAGGTGATTGCGCGCTGGAACGGGTCGATGAGAGGTGTGTTCATGATTCAGCAACCTATGCCCGCAACCGATGCGCGACAAGGGGATAACGCAGCGCCGGGCGGGCCATGGTGTCGCGATGGCCCGTGGGGCGGGCGCAGCCTATTCCACGGTCACGGATTTGGCCAGGTTGCGCGGCTGATCGACATCGGTGCCCTTGGCGACGGCTGTGTGATAGGCCAGAAGCTGGGCGGGAATGGCATAAAGGATCGGGGCAAGCGCATCGTCGATCGCAGGCATGGTTATGGTCTGCCAGACGCCGTCTTGCGCCTCTTGCGCGCCGCTGGCATCGGTGATCAGCACCACCCTGCCATTGCGCGCCATAACCTCCTGCATGTTCGAAACTGTCTTGTCGAAAAGCGCATCATGCGGGGCGATCACGATGACCGGCATGTTCTTGTCGACTAGGGCGATCGGTCCGTGCTTAAGCTCGCCAGATGCATAACCCTCGGCGTGTATATAGCTGATTTCCTTGAGTTTAAGGGCGCCTTCAAGGGCCAAGGGGTACATCACGCCGCGGCCCAGAAAAAGGGCGCTTTGGGCGTCGACCAGACGTTTGGCAACCTTTTGGATGGCCGGCTCCTCTGTCAGGGACTGGCTGATCGCATTGGGCAGGTGGCGCAGCGCCGAGAGGTGATCGGCCAGTATATCTTCGCCGATCCGGCCCCGGTCAGCCGCCGCCCTGAGCGCCAGCAGATAAAGCACCGTCAGCTGGCAGGTGAAGCCTTTGGTTGAGGCCACGCCGATCTCGGCACCGGCAAGGATCGGCAGGGCCAGATCGCTTTCGCGCGCGATGGAGCTTTCGGCGACATTGACGACCGACAGAACATGGCGCGCGCGCCCTGACATATAGCGCAGCGCCGCCAGCGTATCGGCGGTTTCGCCCGACTGGCTTACAAATAGCGCAAGTGATCCTTCGGGAACCGGCGGTTCGCGATAGCGGAATTCCGAGGCGATATCGACCTCCACCGGGATCCCGGCCAACCGCTCGAACCAGTATTTCGCGGTCAGGCAGGCCAGATAGGCGGTGCCGCAGGCGACCATCGTGATGCGCTCGATCCCGGCAAAATCGGGGGTTTCGGCGGGCAGGGCGATCCGGTCGCCGCTATCGGACAGATAATGCGATATCGCGTCGCCTATGACCGTCGGTTGTTCGGCGATTTCCTTGGCCATGAAATGTTTATGGCCGCCCTTTTCGATTTGCGAGGTGTCGATGCTGATCTTTCGCATCTGGCGGTTGGCGCGGCGCCCTTCGGCATCGAAAATCTCAAGCGAATTGCGTGTCACCACCGCGCGGTCACCCTCTTCGAGATAGGTGATCTCACTGGTCAGGGGGGCCAGGGCAATGGCGTCGGATCCCACGAACATCTCGCCCTCGCCATGACCGACGGCAAGAGGCGAGCCGCGGCGCGCCGCGACAATCAGATCGTCCTGACCCTGAAACAGAAAACACAAGGCATAGGCGCCTTCGAGCCGGGCAATGGTCTGTTCGGCGGCGTCGCGCGGCGCCAGCCCCTGATCGATAAAGCTCTGGCACAGAAGGGCGACGGTTTCAGTGTCGGTTTCGGTGTGAAAGGCGATGCCTTTATCCGCCAGATCGGCGCGCAGTGTGCGAAAGTTTTCGATGATGCCATTATGGACCACCGCGACCGATCCGGCCTGATGGGGATGGGCGTTCGAGACGGTGGGTGCGCCATGCGTGGCCCAGCGGGTGTGTCCGATACCGCTTTTGCCTGCCAGCGGCTGGTGCACCAGAAGATCGCTCAGGTTCATCAGTTTGCCAACCGCGCGGCGGCGGTCAAGAACGCCGTTGTTGACCGTCGCGATCCCGGCGCTGTCATAGCCGCGATACTCAAGCCGCTTGAGCGCCTCGACAAGGATCGGGGCGGCTTCGTGATTTCCCAGAACGCCTATAATTCCACACATCTAACTGTCTTTCTTTTGCTGGCGCGCCTTTTGGCGTTTCAGCCGGTCAAAATATTTCTCTGCAATACCAGGTTTATTCAATTGCGGTGTCCGCGACAGGGCCATTGCGCCATTGGGCACATCTTCAGTCACCACGGTGCCGGTGGCGGTCATCGACCTGTCGCCCAGGCTGACCGGCGCCACCAGCGCGGTATTGGTGCCGATAAAAACGCCGCTGCCGATTGTGGTGTGGTGTTTAAAGACGCCATCGTAATTGCAGGTAATGGTTCCTGCGCCGATATTGGTGCCTGCGCCCACGGTGGCATCGCCCACATAGCTTAGGTGATTGACCTTCGCGCCTTCGCCGATTGCGGCGGATTTGATCTCGACGAAATTGCCGATCCGGGCGTCATTGCCCAATTCGGCGCCCGGGCGCAGCCGGGCATAGGGCCCGACGATGGCGCCCGCGCCGACGTGGGCGCCTTCGATATGGCTGAAGGCGCGGATGGTTGCGCCGGTTTCCACCGTGACGCCGGGGCCGAAAACCACATTCGGCTCAATCACGACATCGCGGCCGATCACCGTGTCATGGGCCAGAAAGACAGTTTCGGGCGCGATCATCGTCACCCCGCCGTCAAGCATGTCGCGGCGCGCGCCGATTTGAAACAGCGCCTCTGCGGCGGCCAGTTCGGCCCGGCTGTTGATGCCAAGGGTTTCGGCCTCATCGCAGGTGACCACCGTCGCCGTCAGCCCGCGGTCGCGCGCGATGGCGATGATATCGGTCAGATAATATTCGCCGCTGGCATTGCTATTGCCGACCGCCGCAGCGAGATCGAAAAGCGTTTTGGCATCCGCCGCGATAACGCCGCTGTTACAAAGGGTTATCGCGCGTTCCTGATCTGTCGCATCCTTGTATTCTACAATACGGTCCAGATCGTCGCCGCGGGTGACAAGCCGGCCATAACGGGCCGGATCGGCGGCATCAAACCCCAGAACGACGATATCCTTGCCCGCCTCGCGCGCCCGGCACATCCGCTCCAGTGTTTGTGGCCGGATAAAGGGGGTGTCGCCATAAAGCACGATCACATCGCCATCGAACCCCTCAAGCGCCTTGCGCGCCTGCAGGACCGCATGCGCCGTGCCCAGCCGCTCGTGCTGAACCGCTGTCACCGTGCCGGGGGTGTGATCTTGCGCCGCGCTGGCGACCGCCTCGCCCTCGGGTCCGGTCACCACCACCGTGCGTTCAGGGGCCAGCGCCGCGCCTGACGACAGTGCATGATGCAAAAGCGGCGCGCCCCCAAGCTGGTGCAGCACCTTCGGCAGGTTGGAATTCATTCGGGTTCCCTGGCCCGCCGCCAGAAGAATAAGTGCCCGTTTCATAAACCTACCTTTTCATTACGTTGCTGCCGTTTTATCCAATGGTCGGCTCATCGCAAGGTGCCATGGGTCACAAGGCGTGTCACTAGGTTACAGGCCAAGCGGGTTTTTGCCGAAGGGGCGGGAATGAAGACGGTTATTTTCGATCTCGATGGCACGCTTGCCGATACCAGCGGGGATCTGATCGCCGCCGCCAATGCCTGTTTTCAACAGGCCGGACATGGCGATCTTCTGGATCCGCTCGGCGATCAGTCAACGGCATTTCAGGGCGGGCGGGCCATGCTGCGTCTGGGGTTTGCGCGCATCAATGGCACCGCAGATGAGGCCGAGGTTGACCGCTGGTATGCCCCGCTGCTTGAGGCCTATGGCCAGAATATCGACCGCCACACCCATCTTTATCCGGGCGCCGAAGCGGCGGTGCGCCAGCTTCTTGATCGGGGTTATCGTGTGGGGATCTGCACCAATAAACCGCAAGGCCTTGCCGAAACATTGATGACGCGGCTGGGGGTGCGGGATCTTTTCGCCTCGCTTGTTGGGGCGGATACATTGCCGGTGCGCAAACCCGACGCCGCCCCTTATGTCGCCGCCGTCACCCGCGCCGGCGGGCGCGTCGAGCAATCGTTGCTGGTAGGCGATACGGTGACCGACCGCGAAACCGCGCGGGCCGCCGGGGTGCCTGCGCTTTTGGTGACCTTCGGACCAGATGGCGAGGATGTGCGCGCGTTCGAGCCTGAGGCGGTGCTGGAAAGCTATGATGTGCTTTTGGGGCGGGTGCAGGGGCTTATCGGCTGATAGATCTGGCCGGTTAGCTGACCCAGACCACGGGTCACCAGCCGGTCAACACCTGTTGCAATGGCAAGCGCGCGGTCCTCGCCGATCAGCGGATCGGCATTGGCATGGAGCTTGGCGCGGATCTCGGCCCGCGTCGGGGGTGCCTCTGCCTCCCATCTTGGGGTTTTCCAGTCGCTTTCCAGAACCCGGCCATCCCTGAGATGCAGGATCGCGCGGGCCATCCGCTTGCCCGGAAAAACCGCGTTCGCGGCGGGGTCCTCGCGGATGATCAGGCTTTGCGAGAGGCGCAGAATATGCCGGTTGCGCAGCGATTTTCCCATGATGTCGGCGGAGGTCAGGCGGCCCTTCACCATCGCCACCGCGCAGGGAAAGGAGGTGGAATATTGCGCCTCTTCCGTGGTTTGCGGGGTTTTTGTGGCAAGGCGCAGCGATTGGTGAAAGGTCACGATCTCGATGTGATCGACATCCTTTGCCCGCAGACGCTCCGCCCGGCGCAGCGCCAGCACCGCCTCGACCGGGGCCTGCGCCCAGCGGCAGACCGGATAGGGTTTGAAATATTGCTCGCGGATCAGCCAGCGGCGGCCAAGATCGGCCCAATGGCGCGGCGATTGCTCAAAGGTGATGGCCGGTGCCCCGGTAAAGCCCCGGCGCGCCAGCAAAGCCGCCGAGACACCCGCCATTGCGCCCCAGCCCGAGCCGTCCTTGACCATCGTGGGATGGTCGATACAGCGCATCATC
>JASBSV010000083.1 GCA_030148745.1 Paracoccaceae bacterium | reverse complement strand
AGATGCAGACACATATTCGCTTCTGGCCGATATCGGAGGCACGAACACCCGCGTTGCCCTGGCCCAGGGCACCGGGCTGTTGACCGGCAGCATCCGGCGCTATCGCAATGCCGAATTTCCGGGGCTCGAGACGATCCTTGGGCGCTATTTCGAAGATCAGGGCGCGATCGATTGCGCCGGCGCTGCGGTCGATCTGGCCGGTACGGTGCGCGATGGCGTCGGCACGATGACCAATCTGGACTGGAACATCGACAAAGAGATGCTGAGCCGCGCCACCGGGGCTCATACGGTGGCGATCCTGAACGATCTGCAGGCCTTTGGCCATGCGATCGGCCGGCTTGAGGATAGCGCGGTGCGCCCGGTGCTGGACGGGCCGCAAGCCGGACCCCATGCGGCCAAACTGGTGATCAATGTCGGCACCGGCTTTAACGCGGCCCCGGTTTACGACACCGAATGGGGCCGGCTGGTAACGCCATCGGAATGCGGCCATGCCAACCTTCCGATCCGCACCGAGGCTGAGCTGCGGCTTTGTCAGTTCGTGGAAACCGCCCATGGGTTTCCGGCGGTCGAAGATGTCCTGTCAGGCCGCGGGCTTGAGCGTGTCTATGCCTGGCTGGGCCACGAGGAAGGCAGCCCACGCGAGATGGCCGCAGCCGACATCATGGCCGCCTGCAACGCCGGGGATGATCCGCGCGCGCAGGAGGCCGCGCGGGTTTTCGTGCGCATTCTGGGCACTGTCGCGGGCAACCTGTCGCTGATCCACCTGCCCTTTGGCGGTGTCTTTCTGGTGGGCGGCGTGGCCCGCGCGTTCGAGCCGCATCTGGCGCACCTTGGCTTTCAGGATGCCTTCCGCGACAAGGGCCGCTTTGCCGGTTTCATGCAGAATTTCCCGGTTTTCATGGTCGAGGATGACTATGCCGCGCTGACCGGGCTGGCCCATCATCTTGACCAGATGCTGACGGCGCGCGCGGGCGGCTGATAAATAAGCAACCGGCGTCAAGCCATTCTTAACCGGCCCTGAGTATTGCTGTTGTGAACACACGCAATATCGGGAGCTTTTGATGTCGTTGCCAAAGAACTCAACTTGGCCGGTGCCGGCATGACCGTGGCGCTGACCCTGCCCGAACGGCTCGATACCAGCGCCGCGCCCGAACTTGCCGATACGCTGGCGGCAGAACTGGGCCAGGATATCGAAATCGACGCCGCACCCGTCACCCATCTGGGCGCGCTATGCCTGCAGGTGCTTCTGTCGGCGGCGAAAACATGGGCCGCGCGGGGCCAGAGCCTGACAATCAGCAACATCAACGACACGATGGCCGGCCAGCTTACCCTTTTTGGCGTCACCCCGGACCACCTTGGGGGGCCGCGGGAATGAGCCTGAGTATACTGGCGGTGGATGACAGCCAAACGATCCGCAACATGCTCAACATGACCCTGACCGACGCAGGGTTCAGCACCCGGCTTGCCGAAGACGGGCTCAAAGGGCTGGAAGTGTTGGAAAACAACAGCTTTGACGCGATCATCACCGATATCAACATGCCCAACCTCGACGGCTTTGGCTTTATCGACGCGGTGCGCGCGCAGGAGCGGTTCCGCAGCATCCCGATTTTGGTCCTGACGACCGAGGTGGCGCCCGAGCTTAAGGCAAGGGCGCGCGATGCGGGCGCCACCGGATGGGTCGTCAAACCCTTTGATCCGCCCAAACTGGTGCGCGCATTGCAACTGGTCGCCGGATAAAGGGGGGTAGGCATGGCCGATAATACCGACGCAATGGCCGAAATCCGGGCCTCATTCTTTACCGAATGCGAGGAATTGCTGGAAAGCCTGCAGGACGGGTTGGATGCGGTCTGGAATGAAACATCGGATGAGGAAACGATCAACGTCATCTTTCGCGCGGTCCATTCGGTCAAAGGCGGCGCCGGGGCTTTCGGGCTGACCCAGCTGGTCGATTTCGCGCATCGCTATGAAACCGCCCTGGATGAGGTGCGCGCCGGCAAGCTGGTGCCTGAGGGTGAGGTGCTCAAGCTGTTCTTCCGCGCCGCCGACATCCTGTCCGATCTTCTGCAGGCCGCCAAAGAGGATGGCGAACTTGACCCCGCCACATTCGAAGAAGTGCTGAGCGGGCTTGCCGCGCTGGCCGGCGGCGAGGAAGAGGAAGAAGAGGCCCTCGATTTTCAGCCGCTGATCCTCGACATTGGCGATGAAACGCCGCAGCTTGCCGAATTGCCGGGCGAATTGCCGCCCGGGCTGCCCCCGCTGAGCGGGCCCGCCGAAGGTGAGGGCGACGCGCAGGGCGACAGCGGCGGACATATCTATTTCGCCGCCGAGAAAGAGCTTTTCCTGAACGGCAATGAACCGCTCTATCTCTTCCGCGCGCTGGCCGATCTGACCGAGCTTACAAGCCGCTGCAACATGGACGATCTGCCGGATCTGAGCGATCTGGACCCCGCCGTCTGTCACCTCAGCTGGGATCTGACCACAGGCGCGGATATCGACGCGGCGGCCGTCGCCGAAGTGTTCGAATTTGTCGAAGGGCTCTGCACGTTTCGCCACAGGCTACCCGAACCTGAGCTGCCCGAACTGCCGGCGCTTCCCGAATTGCCGGTCCTGCCCGGCGCGCCCGATACCGCCGTCGGGGCCGGGGCAGACGGGGAACCCGGTGTTGCGCCCGCCCCAGACGCCGGTGCGCCGCCGCAGGCAAGCGATGCACCCGCACCAAAACTGTCCACAGATCAGGACGCCAAAGCGCCAGCGGCGCCCAAAGCCGGAGCGCAAAAACCGGCGCCCGCAAAACCCAACCCGACAATCCGCGTCGATCTGGAGCGGGTGGACCGTCTGGTCAATCTGGTGGGCGAGCTGGTGATCAATCAGGCCATGCTCTCGCAAAGCGTGACCGAGGTTGACATGCCGCCGAACGCGGCCATCACCAAGGGGCTTGACGAATTCATGCAGCTTACCCGCAGCCTGCAGGACAGCGTCATGCGCATCCGCGCCCAGCCGGTCAAAGCCCTGTTCCAGCGGATGGGCCGGATCGTGCGCGAAGTGGCGACCGAGGTGAA
Source organism: Paracoccaceae bacterium (assembly GCA_030148745.1). Lineage (GTDB taxonomy): Bacteria > Pseudomonadota > Alphaproteobacteria > Rhodobacterales > Rhodobacteraceae > JASBSV01. The sequence goes on along the minus strand of JASBSV010000083.1, from coordinate 28,757 downwards.
CAAGAACGTTCTTCTCAAAACCGAGGGCGAAACAACCGAGGTCGATAAGACCGTGATCGAACGGCTGGCCGACCCGCTGACGCATATGATCCGCAACGCGGTCGATCACGGGCTGGAAAGCACCGAGGCGCGGCTGGCCGCCGGCAAGCCCGAGCGCGGCACTGTCACCCTGACCGCCGGGCACCGGTCGGGCCGGGTGGTAATCGAGATTTCGGACGACGGCGCCGGCATCAACCGCCCGAAGGTGCGCCAGATCGCGATTGACAAGAAACTGATCGAGGAAACCGCAGAGCTGAGCGACAGCGATATCGATATGCTATTGTTCATGCCCGGCTTTTCGACCGCCAGCGAGGTGTCGAACCTTTCGGGCCGCGGCGTCGGGATGGATGTGGTCAAAACCGCGATTCAGGCGCTTGGCGGGCGGGTCTCGATCACCTCCACCCCCGGCCAGGGCACCTGCTTTTCGATCAGCCTGCCGCTGACCCTTGCGGTGCTGGACGGCATGGTGGTCGAAGCCGCCGGTCAGGCGCTGGTCCTGCCCCTGAACGTGATTGAGGAAACCATGACGGTCGAGGCCGCGATGCTGGGCGAAATGGGCCGCGAAACGCAAGTGCTGCGGATCCGCGAGGGCTTTGCCCCGCTGCTCGATCTGGGCACAGAAATGGGGTTCCGCACCCCGCTGGAAAGCTACCTCGATCACGTCGCACTATTGATCGCCCATGAGGATGGAAGCCGCTCGGCCCTTGTGGTCGACCGGATCGTCGATCAGCGCCAGGTGGTCATCAAGGGGCTGCAAAACACCTTTGGCCAGATCCCCGGCGTCGCCGCTGCGACAATTCTGGGCGACGGGCAGATCGCGCTGATCCTCGATCCGCTGGACATCACGATGAACGCATCCGGGCGCACCCGGCAACCCTCTCTCAGCCTTGCAGGATAGGCCGATGACAGATCAGACCACACAAGCCCCGCATAATCACGTTGAGCTTTTGTCCTTTCGCGTGGGTGAGCAGGATTACGCCGCCGACATCATGTCGGTGCGCGAGATACGCGGCTGGACCCGGGCCACCCCCCTGCCCCATTCACCGGCCTTCGTGCGCGGCGTCATCAACATCCGCGGCACCGTCCTGCCGGTGCTCGATCTGGCCGACCGTCTGGGCCTGCCGCAACCCGACGAGGGCGGCCGCAACGTGATCATCGTGGTCGAGATCGGAGACGAGCCGGTCGGCCTTTTGGTTGAGGCGGTCTCGGACATCCTGTCGGTTGCCACGGGCGAGCTGACGCCGCCGCCCGACATCGCCGCCGATCAGGGCCGGACATTCGTCCGCGCCCTGACCATCGTCAACGATCAGATGATCCGCGTACTCGATCTGCCCGCAGTTCTGCCCGATGTCCGGTTTGAGGCGGCATAAGATGGGCATCACGGCAAGGCTCAACACCCAGACGCTTACGCCCGAGCAATTCGCTTCGGTCGCCGATATCGCTGAACGCGAGGCAGGGTTGGTGATTTCACCGGGCAAACTGGCGCTGGTTCAGGCCCGTCTGGCCAAGCGGATGAAGGCGCAGAATATCGAAAACGTCGGCTCTTATATCGACCTTCTCACCTCCTCGGGCGGAAGCGCGGAACGCCAGAGCATGATCGCCGCCCTGACAACCAATGTCACGGCCTTCTTCCGCGAAGCGCACCATTTCGACGCGCTCAGAACCACGGCACTGCCGCCCCTGCTTCAGCACGCCCGCAGCGGTGGGGCGGTCCGGATCTGGTCGGCCGGCTGCTCGACCGGAGAGGAGGCTTATTCCATCGCCATGACCCTGCATGAGCTGGATCCGGCGGCGGGGCGCTATGACCTTCGCATTCTGGCCAGCGACATCAGCCCGAATGTCCTGACCACGGGCCGCGCGGGCCGCTATATGGCCGAGGATGTCGCCGGTGTCCCGCCCGAGCTTTTGCGCCGGCATTTTCAGCGCTCAGAGGACGGTCAGAGTTATCAGATCCTGCCGCATCTGCGCGAGCTGGTCCGGTTTCGCAGGCTCAATCTGATGTCCGACTGGCCGATGCGCAAAGGGTTCGACATCATTTTCTGCCGCAACGTGGTCATCTATTTCTCGCGCGAGGTGCAACTGCGCCTCTGGGCACGCTTCAGCGGGCTGCTCTCTGCCGATGGCTGGCTGTTTCTGGGCCACTCCGAACGGCTCGGCGGGGCGGCGGCCGGTGATTTTCGCTCCGGCTGCATAACCGGCTACCAGAAAACTCAAGGCAATGGCATGGCCCGGGCCGTAAAGGAAAGGTTTGAAAATGGCTCTGCGTGATCAACTCAGGGTGCTGGTTGTTGACGATATGTCCACCAGCAGGGGGCTTTTGGCCCAGGCGCTCGATTCATTCGGAATAAGCCATGTGACAACGGCAACCGATGCGCAAAACGCGCTCGAGTCGCTGGCCCGCTCGCCGGTCCATCTGGTTATTTCCGATTTCAACATGCCCGGATCGAACGGGCTGGACCTGTTGCAGGCGCTGCGCGGGGCATCGGCCACCAAGGGGCTTGGGTTCATCCTGATCACCGGTCGCGCCGATAAGGAGATCATCGATCGCGGCCGCAGCCTGGGGATGAACAATTTCCTCAGAAAACCATTTGAGCCGGCGAACCTGCGCAACGCAATCGAAGCCGTGGTCGGCCGGCTTTGATCTGGCCGCGAAGGAAACCGCAGATGGCCACATCCGCCACTGAAATCGACCTGGCCGAAGTTTTGCTGCGGCTGGCGCAGCAGATGGAAAAGCTGGACGATCTGTCGGCCGAGGTGGAAACCGCTATCCTGCGCATCGCTCAAAGCTGCGCCGCGCCCGATGTCCCCTCGCGCGAATTGCAGATGATCGACAGGCTGCGTCAGGACAAGCGCGATCTGGCGGCTTTTGCCCGCGGGCTGTCGCGGGAATGCGGCGACCCGGCGATCCCGGTCGAAGTTTTTACGCGTCTTTTGCAGAAGGTCAAACAGGCCAAGCTGCGGCAGATCCTGGCCGAACCGCAAGCCCCGGCATCCGGTGATCCCGAGAACGGTGACATGACACTGTTCTGATGGGGCAACGGATCCACCGATGTCTCAGAGCGGCCGAAGCCGCGCTCAGAACAGGCTGATCTCACCGCCCGGTGCCGCCCTGGGCGGTTCGCTGACCAAAATGGCATCGCTTATCTGCGGCATCAGCTTTTGCTGGGCACGCCCGGTCGCCGGCCAGAAGTGAACCGTGCGGCCGTGATACCCGCCGATGCTTTCGGACAGGCAGGGGATGTTTTCATTTTCCAGAAACTCCCGCACGAAACCTGTATTTGCCAGACCCGCCCGCGACAGCCCCCGAACCACCTGAGCGCCGCCGAAAACCTTGGCGCGCAGCCGCGATTTCTCGGCCCCCGCCTTCATCAACCCGTTGATCAACTGCTCCATGGCGTTCACGCTTACCCCCTCTTCGCTCATCGCCGCATTGATGCCCGGCAGCACGATATGGTTCATGCCGCCCAACCCCGCAGCGGGGTCGAAAAGACAGGCGCTGACGCAGGAGCCCAGGACCGATGTCAGAACCACATCACGCTCGCAGGACAGGATGAAATCGCCCTGCGCGACCGGAATAAAGCGCGGCGCGGCGGCGCGGGGGGTGGGATCGGCGCTCATCGGCCGGGCTCGGGATGCATCGAGCGGCGGGCGGGTTTTTCATCCAGAAGAAACCTGGCCAGGTCGTTTAGCGGCGCGATCATCTGCACCGCGCCGCTTTCGATGGCCGCCTGCGGCATACCGAAAATCACCGAGCTTGCCTCATCCTGGGCGATCGTCGCCGCCCCGGCGCGGCGCAGGGCAAGCATCCCGTCGGCGCCATCGCGCCCCATGCCGGTCAGGATCGCCGCGGTCACCTGACGGGCCACCGGAAGCGCGGATAAAAACAGCGCGTTGACCGATGGCAGATGCGGCCCTTCAAGCGCGGCGCTGAGCAGCTCACAGCGCAGCTTGCCATCAAAGCGGAGCGTCAGGTTCATCCCGTTTCCCGGCGCCAGCAGGACCAGCCCGCGGCGGACCTGCGTGCCCTGTTCGGCAAGCGCGATCTGTGGCCGGATCTTGCGGTCCAGCCGCAGCGCCAGATTTTCCAGAAAATGTTCCGCCATATGCTGAACCACAAGGGTCGGCGGGCAATCGGCCGGAAAATCGGCCATTATGGTTTCAAGCGCATCCACCCCGCCCGTCGAAGCGCCAATCAGGATAAGGCGGCCGATATCACCGGCGTGTTTAGTCGGAATGCTCTTTTCCGACCGGGGCATCACCCTCAGGCGCGAGGCGCGGATAAGCCGGTCGGGAAGATCGGCAAGAGAGCGTTCAAAATCCATCCCGCCCGGTTTTTCCACACAGTCGACCGCCCCCAGTGCCAGAGCCTGCAGCGCCTTTTGCCGCCCGCGCCGGGCGAGCGACGACAACATCACCACCGGCATGGGCCGCAGGCGGATCAGACGGCGCAGGAATTCCAGCCCATCCATGCAGGGCATCTCGATATCAAGGGTGATCACATCGGGGTTCAACGCCCGGATGGCGGCGCGGGCGGCATTTGCGTCTGAGGCAACGCCGACCACTGACAAACGCGGATCGCGCGCCAGAAATCCGGCGATCATCATCTGCATGGTCGGCGAATCTTCGACGATCAGGACCCGCGTTTTCTTCATCCGGCGGCCCACCACGACCCTGCGGCCCGCTGCGAGGCAAGCCCGACGGCCGATGGCGCTAGAATTCCGTCCATTCGTCCAGATCCTCCAGCTCCGGCTCGGGCGCTATGGCGAGATTTCCGCTGCTGCGGGGCGTCGCCCCACCGTCGCTGCGCGCGGCCCGGGCCGGCGGCTCGGGATCTGCGGCCTTATCGGCGGCCTCCGGCAGCCCGGTCCGAAAACCTGACATAGCCGCGCCCAGCGTCGCGGCCATCTCGGCAACCGACCGGCCGGCACCCATGGTCTGCTGAAACACGGCCCCATTCTGGCCGGTCATCTGCTCAAGCTGCGCGACCGAGGCGTTGATTTCAGCCAGGCCGCCGGCCTGCTCCTGCGCCGAGACCGCGATTTGAGTGACCTGACCCGAAATATCCGATACCGACTCGACGATCTTGGTCAGCGCATCGCCCGCCTCGCCCACCAGAGCGACGCCGCGTTCCACATACCCCCGGCTGCCCAGAATAAGCGCGTTGATCTCACTGGCCGCGTCGGACGATCTCTGGGCCAGACCGCGCACCTCAGAGGCAACCACGGCAAAGCCGCGCCCTGCCTCGCCGGCGCGGGCGGCCTCAACCCCCGCGTTCAGCGCCAGAAGATTGGTCTGAAACGCGATATCGTCGATCACGCCGACAATGCGCGCAATCTGACCCGATGAGGTTTCAATCTCGCCCATCGCATCGACCGCCTTCATCACGATGGAGCCACCAACCCGCGCGCGCTCACGCGCCTGATCGACCACATCGCGGGCTTTACCCGCCCCTTCGGCGGCCTGCTTCACGCCCGAGGTGATCTGATCCAGCGCTGCAGCGGTGTCTTTGAGGGTGGCGGCCTGCCCCTCGCTCCGGTTTGAAAGATCGCCGGTGGCCGCGGTGATTTTCGCGGCCTCTCCGCCGATGGCTACGGCGCCTTCGGCCACCGTTCCAACCGTCGTCGCCAGATTTTCCAGCGCCTGATTGAAATCTGCCCGCAGGGGTTCGTAATCGGCCGGAAAGGCGGCGTTGATCGGCGCGCCGAGATCGCCACGCGCCAGCGCAGCAAGGCCGGTGCGTAGCCCCTCAAGCACGTTACGGCGCTGACTGTCCCCCGGCGCCGGGCCTGCCGGGGCGGCAATTTCATCACGGGTCTGCCCGGTGATCTCATCGGCGATAAGCATCGCCCCCACCGCTTGGCCTGAGGGTCCGGTGACCGGCGTGAACACCCCCTGAATCAAAGGTGTCTGCGCCTGACCACCGGCCAGACGGAACCGCCCCGGCGCTGGTGTTCCGGCCAGAACCCCCGGCAGGATCGAGCGGCAGCTTTCGTCGACGCCGCCATCGCTGACGAAAAGATCGTCTAGCTCGCGCTCGGCCAGCTGCTCCTGCGGCAATTGCGCGAGCGACAGGAAATTGTCATTGGCCGACAGCACCCGCCCATCGCTGCCGAACTCCACCCGCAGCCGGCCCTGATCGATTGCGGCAAGGACCGCCTTTTGCGCGCTTTGCTGCGTGACATCGGCCCATTCAAGGACATATCCGGCCGCCTTGCCGCCTGCATCTGCAAGCGCGTTGCGGGTGACCTGAATACGGCATTCGCCGATCCAAAGCGTGATCGGCGCCGCAGCGCCTGCGCCGAAATGACCGTCCGCATCGCCCGGCGCGGTCAGGTTGAAATCAGCAAGATCGGCGCCGATCAGCGCCCCGGGGTCGATGCGGGGGGCATGGGCGGCGAACTCCTCTGCCCGCTCGGTCAGAAAACCGGCGAAAGCGGCGTTGGTGAAACGTATTTTCCCGGCCCCATCGATAAGGATCATCGGTGCGGGGCTGGCCGAAAAGCCGCCGGCCTTGAGCAGCGCCTCATCACCACCGGCCAGCGCCTGAGTGAGCGAGCAATGCACTTTTTGCAGCGTGCTCGACAGCGCCCCGATTTCATCGCCCCGGCTCGCGGCAACAAACTTTGCCGGAAACTGCGGCGTTGCGATTTGCGCCGCCGCAAGGCGGATCTCACCCAGCGGCGCAGCGATGCGGCGGGCCAAAGTCCAGGCCAGGGCGGCGATCAGCGCAGATAACACCGCGGCAACGGCCAGAAGCCGCCACAACAGCATATTGGCAGGGCGCAGCACCTCTCCGGTGTTTTGCTGCGCCACCAGCGCCCATCTGCCCTGCATAAAGCTGAGCGGGCGATAGGCGGCCAGCATATCAGCGCCGCCGCCACTTGCCGCGCGCATAACCCCCGCCTGCCCCGAAAGCGCCCGGTCAATCGCCTCGCCCGGCCCCGGGGTGGCCGCCCCGCTCGGCGGGTTAGAAATCCGCCCGTTCGGGCCGGCCAGAACCATCTGACCGCTGCGGCCTGCGCCCGCGAAATCGCCAAGCGCGGCGCTGATCCGGGCCATGGGCATAGCAATGGCCAGCACCGCCAGCCGCCCGCCGTCCGGGCCGCGCAAAAGTGTCGCAACAAAGCCCTGCGGGCCTTTCGCGTCGGGATAGGCGCCAAAGCCGCTGGCCGCGCTTTCGCGGCCCGGCCCGGTCGTCACCGCCTTGAACGCGGCGGCCAGAGGCGTGCCCGCAAACGGTTTATCGGTGACATTCGCGGCCAGAGCGGATCTGCCCGAGGCGGTGTAAATCACGTTGCCTTTCAGATCCATGAGCAGAATATCACCATAGCCCTGCGCCTTGGCATGTCTCTGAAAGAAACTGTCAAAGCCGCCCGGCGCGCCGTCCAAACGCGCGCGCAAGCGGGCCGCGTCGGGCCGGGGGCTTGTCTTCCACGCCTCAGTGAACGCCTGCGCCGCGTCAAGGACGGTGGCATCTGATCTGAGCCTTGCGATATCCCGGCCGAGGGCGTCAAAAACCCGTTTGACCGCCTTCTGGCGCGCCTCCACCATCCCGCCAAGACGGGTTTCAGCCTGCATCAATGCCGTATTGCGCGACTGCATATAGGCCACCACGGCCATCAGCAGCGCCGAAAGCGCCGCCGCCCCCGCCAGCATCAAAGCAAGCCGGGCCGTAAGGCTGATCTTCCGTAAAATCTCCATTCGCCGCCCTCAACAAGCCGCCCATGGCGACATCCAAAATGGCAGGCCGGTGCCCGCCCGCTGCGCGCCGCAGGTTCAGGCCCGAGACGCGGCGTCGCGCTCAGCCTGCTCTGAGAGTGGTGAATATTCGTTTAAGCTCAGAAAGCCCCCGACAGGAAACTTTGGCAAAACCACTAAAATTCAGAGCTATAGCGACCGATTTTAACGTTTTACACCAGGATTTCAGTCGCCACTTGCCCCGGCCGGGGCCCAACCATGATAAAGCGCCGCCTCGGGGGGCAGCGGCAAAGACTGGCTCTGGCCGCTGGCGGCGGCCTGATAGATGGCGGTGACCAGTTCGACGGAATGGCGCGCATCGGCCAGTGTGACAGCATCCTCGCCCGCGCGCGCAACCGCCAAAAGAAACCCGTCAAAGCCCGGCGCGACGGGCGCGACATCGGTCAGCGCGGCGTCAATCGCGCCCTGATCTTTCGGCGCGCGTGCGGTAAAGCTCCAGCCGCCCGTCATCGGCGCATAGGGCGACCTGCCGCTTTCGGCGGTCAGCCCTTCGAACATGATACGGATGCGCGAGCGGTCGTCAGCCGCCCCAAGGGTCACCGAACTTGTCACCAGCGCGCCCGAGGCCATGGTCAGCGCGATGGCCGCGCAATCGTCGGTTTCAATCGGGTTCACCCTTGTGGCCAAAGCTGCCGTGACGCTGGCAACCGGGCCAAGGATATGGCTGATCAGGTCATGGGCATGGATCGCGTGACCCAAAATCGCGCCGCCCTGCTCGCCCGCCCATGTGCCGCGCCATGCGGCGGCATAGTAGTCAGCCCCCCGGCTCCAGTGGGTTTCAAGCGATGCGGCATAGGCCTGCCCGGTCAGACCGCAGGCCATCAGATGCCGCAGCTGCGCCATGGCCGTGCCAAAGCGATACTGAAAAACCGGGAAAATCCGCCGCCCGGTCCGCGCGATCGCCTGTTCCAGCCGGTCGATATCAGCCAGCGAACAGGCCAGAGGCTTTTCACAGATCACATCTTTGCCCGCCTCAAGCGCGGCCAATGTGACCGGCACGTGCAGATGCGGCGGCAGGCAGACATCGACGATATCGACCGAACGATCGCTCAGAACCTCCTGCATCTCGCCAGTGATCGCCAGCGCCGGATCGCCGCCGGCAACCTGCCGCGCCCGCGCCTGATCAAGATCGCAAAGCCAGCGCACCGAGAACTGCGCGCCCAGACGGCGATAGGCGGCCAGATGCTGAGCGCCGATGCCCGCGCCCAGAATGGCGATGGTCAGGGGGGCGCTCATTTCGCGCCCTCGGCCATCGCCTGAGCGGCAAGGGCCAGTTCCATCACCTTGAATACATGGGCCTGCGTCATCGCGGTTTCGCTGCGGTTTCGGATATCATCGGCCAGACGGCGGAAATAGGGCAGGCCCGCGCCGCCGGCATCGATATGCTCGCAAACCGTTCCATTGACTAAAAACAGGTGATCGCCCCCCGCGCGGCCCGCCACATCGACATATTTGCGCAGCTCCAGAGTGCCCTCAGTGCCGGTGATAAAAAGCCGCCCATCGCCCCAGCTGGGCAGGGCATCGGGCGTGAACCAATCGACACGGATGTACCCCTCGCCCCCCTGCCCGCCTTTGGCGCGCAGCGCGATCTGGCCAAAATCCTGCAGGCCCGGATCGCCCGGATGGGCCAGATTGGCGACCGAGGCAAAGCTTATCTCGGCGTCATCCGCCCCCGTGAAATGAAGAAACTGATCGATCTGATGCGAGGCGATATCGACCAATATGCCGCCATATCTTTGCCGCTGAAAAAACCAGTCAGGCCGGGTATCACGGTTCAGGCGGTGCGGGCCCAGCCCCACGGTCTGAACCACCCGGCCGATGGCGCCCTCTGCGATCAGCTCACTGGCGCGGGTCACTGCCTCAACCTCGAACCGTTCGGAAAAATCGATCGACCAGATGCGCCCGGTGTCTTTCACCGTCTGGCGCAGCGCCTCAAGCTGGGCCGGGGTGGTGCAGCCGGGCTTGTCCGACATCACATCCTTGCCGGCCTGCATCGCCCGGATCGACAGCGCGGCGCGGTCTTCGGGCACAGCAGCGATCAGGATCAGATCGATGCCTGGATCGTCAAGCAATTGCGCGGGGTCCTGAACCCGGGGCGCATCGCCAAAGCGCTTTTCGAACCCGGCAAGGGTTTGCGGCGTGCCATCGCTCCACCATCCGGCGAGTTCGGCGCCGACATCCTGCATATGCTGGATCTGGGTGAAAATATGCCGGTGGTCGATCCCCAGCACCCCCATGCGCAACCCTTTGGACATCTTAACCCCCTTGTTCCAGCGTGACCTTTCGCCCCTCACGCGACGAGCGCTGCATCGCATCGATCAGCGCCTGCACCGCCAGCGCCGATTGCCCCGTGGCGATGGGCGCGCGGTTTTCGGCAAGGGCCGAAGCGAAATCTTCAATGATCGCCTGATGCCACCGGGCGCCAAAGCCCATCGGATCGGCGCCGCCGCCGGTGGCCACCGGGGCGCCAAAGCTTTGCGTTGTGCCATCGCGGGCGGTAATCCGTAGCTGCGCGGCATCCAGTATTGCGCTGCCCCGATCGCAATAAAGCGCAATCATCTCGCCCCCGCCGGGGAAAGCCGCCGTCGTCGCCATGACCGAGCCGACGGCCCCCGAGGTAAAGCGCAAACCGGCGCTGGCGTGATCTTCGCCCTCAAGCCGGTGCAGCCCGGTGGTTGCGGTCATTGCCTGAACCTCTGCAACTGGCCCGGTAAGACAGAGCATCAGATCCAGTACATGGATCGCCTGCGTAATCAGAACCCCGCCTCCGTCGCGGGCGAAACTGCCGCGCCCCGGCTCGTCATAATAGCTTTGCTCGCGCCACCATGGCACGCGCAGCTCTACCGCGCGGATCGGGCCCAGCGTTCCGGCCTGCAGCAGTTCGATCAGCTTGCGCGAGGTGGCTCTTGCGCGGTGCTGCAACACCACGCCCAAGGGCACGCCAGCGGCGCTGCACAGCTCGACGATCTGGCGCGCGGCCTTAAAATTCCGCTCGATCGGCTTTTCCATCAGGATCGGCTTGCCCGCCGCGATCAGGGCCCGGGTAATTTCCAGCCGGGCGTTGGGCGGGGTGGCGACGATCACGAAATCCAGCGCCGGATCGGCGGCCATTTCGGCAACCGTTTCATAGGCGCGTATCCCGCCGTGGCGCCGCGCAACCCCCTGCCGCGCATCGGCGCTGCGGGCGTAAACCCCGCCCAGCGTCACCTTGCCGCCGCTTGCCGCCATCGCCTGCACATGGGTGTCTGCCACCAGCCCCAGACCGATCAGCCCCGCTTTCATTTCGCCGCCCTCCCGCTATTTGCGATCCGCTTTGCGCCTTTCATGCCCCCGGCCTTTCGGGCCGGAATAAATCCCGCCGGAACAGAAGCTTCTGGCAGGTTTCTGCGAATGGATTTAGGCTGAGCCCTGAAAGGAGTGGGGCCATGACAACCTCTGCCTATCTGAGCGGCACGGCGCACGACATTTACGAAGCGATCCGCGCAGATCCCATCGTCTCGCCGCATGGTCACTGCGATCCGCGCTGGTTTTCGCAAAACCACCGCTTTGCCGATCCCGCCGCGCTTTTCGTGATCCCCGATCACTATCTTTTCCGCATGCTTTATAGTCAGGGCATCGCGCTGGAGCGTCTTGGCATCGGTCAAAGCGCCGAGGAGCGTGACGCGCGCGCGATATTTCAGCTTTTTGCCGATCACTGGCATCTTTTTCTGGGCACGCCCAGCCGGATCTGGCTGGATCACAGCCTGCGCCATGTCTTTGGCATCGACGATCCGCTCAGCAGCGCCAGCGCCGGGGCGATCTTCGATCAGATCGAAACCGCGCTGGCCCGGCCCGAGTTCCGGCCCCGGGCGCTTTACGAGCGGTTCAACATAGAGGTTCTGGCAACCACCGACGCCGCCACCGACGATCTGGCCGCCCATCGCGCGATTGCCCAAAGCGGCTGGGGCGGGCGGGTAATTCCCACGTTCCGGCCCGATGCGGTTCTGAACCCCGAACACGATGGCTTTGCCGCGGGCGCGCGCGCGATGATCACCGGCCATGGCGGCGATCCGGGCCGGTATGACGATTATCTGGCCGCTCTGCGGGCCCGGCGCGCGGGGTTTATCGCGCTTGGCGCCACTGCCAGCGATCACGCGATCGAGGCACCGGCGACCCATTGGCTTGACCCGGCCGGGATCGGCGCGTTTTACGCCCGCGCCATGAAGGGCGATCTGACCGGCCCCGAGGCCCAGGTCTTTTACGGTCACATGCTGGTCGAAATGGCGCAGATGTCGCTTGACGACGGGCTGGTGATGCAGATCCACGCCGGCAGCCGGCGCAATACCAATGCGCAGATCTATCGCCGTTTTGGTCCCGATATGGGCGCCGATATGCCGCTGGCCACCGATTGGGTGCGCGGGCTTGAGCCGCTGTTGAACCGGGTCGGAAACGATCCGCGCTTTACCCTGATCGCCTTTACCCTTGACGAAACAAGCTATGCGCGCGAGCTGGCGCCAATGGCCGGGCACTGGCCCTGCCTGAAGATCGGCCCGCCGTGGTGGTTTCACGACAGTCACGCAGGGATCGCTCGCTATTTCGATCAGGTGGTCGAAACGGCGGGCTATTGGAACCTTGCCGGTTTCAACGACGACACCCGCGCCTTTCTGTCGATCCCGGCGCGGCACGATGTCTGGCGTCAGGGCGTGGCGCTGCATCTGGCCGGTCAGGTCGGGCGCGGATATTTCGCGCCCTCCGATGCCACGCGCATCGCCAAAGAGCTGAGTACCGGTCTGGCGCGGCACAGCTATCGCCTGACCGTCTGATCGCGCCCCGCCGGTGACGGCGGAACGATGGGCCCGACACTGGCACGCGGCAGGATCGCGCCGCGCACCCCCAGAACCCGCAGCGCAAGCTCGTGCCCGGCCAGAAGGCTGTCGCGCTGGCTGTGGCCCGACAAAAGCGCGGCAAGATATCCGGCGTTGAAACTATCGCCCGCGGCGGTACTGTCGACCACTTTTCCGGCGCGTGCAAAGCGCACCTCTCCGGGGTCTTCGCCCAGTGACAGCGGCCCCTGCGCGCCGCATTTCAACGCCCCGGTCCGGCATCCGGCGGCCTTGATGCGCGCACGCACCTCGGCGGCATCGGCATCGCCAAAAAGCGCCTGCTCATCCTCAAGCCCCGGCAGCGCGATATCGGCCAGCTGCCAGAGGGCGGCAATCTCGCGCCGCGCCGTCGCCCGGTCGGGCCAGAGCGCGGGGCGGTAATTGGAATCAAAGGCCACCTGCCCGCCGCCGCGCCTATACCCCGCCAGCCAGTGGCGCAGATCGTGCCGCGCCTGCGGCGTCAAGATCGCCAGCGTGATCGCCGACAGATAGATCACATCGAAACAGGCCAGATCCTCAAGCCGCGGCGAGGGCGCGGTAAAAAGCTGCCGCGCGGCCGAGTGATCGCGCCAGTAGGAAAACGACCGCTCGCCCGCCGCATCGGTGGAAATCGCGTAAAGCCCCGCGCTCCGGCCCGGCAGAACCCCGATCAGATCGCTCTCGATCCCCTCATCCTCGATCGCGCGGCGAATGCGCCCCGAGAGTGGATCATCGCCCAGACAGGTGACATAGGACACCCCGATCCCCGGCACCATCCGGCGCAGATAGATCGCGGTGTTCAGCGTATCGCCCGCCACGCCGATCTGCGCCTGATCGGGAGTGCACTCATCCAGCGACAGCTCGATCATCGCCTCGCCTATGGCGGCCAGCCGCAGCGCGCTCATTGCGCCACCGGGGCGTTGTGACCTTCGCGCGCCCAGATGATCAGCCCCGAGATCACGATGATCGCCGCCCCCAGCATCGTCCATTGATCGGGCACGGTGCGAAACACCAGATAGCTGGAGATCGTCAGATAGATCATGAAGGAATAGGTAAAGGGCATCAGCGTATTGGCCGGTGCAAAACCATGGGCGCGGGTCAAAAGCTCGTGCCCGCCCCAGCCCCAGAGCCCCAGCGCCAGCATCAGCGCCCAGTCGCGCGGGCTGGCCGGCATGCTCCAGCTGATCACCGCCATCGGCAACAAAACTACGGTTCCAAGCGCGCCGGTATAAAACTGCATCGTCTGGGGCGCCACCTGCCCCGAAAGCTTGCGCGTCAGGATCGAATAAAGCGCCAGCGCAAAGGCGTTATAGACGGTCAGAAGCTCGGCCCAGTGGAACGCCTCGCCAAAGGGGCGCATGACCACAAGAATGCCGGCAAAGCCCAGAACGATCGCCATCCAGCGCACCGGCCCGACCCTTTCGCCCAAAAGCGGCATCGACAGGGCCGAGACGATGATCGGCGCCGAAAACATGATCGCCGAGGTGACCGTCAGCGGCAGGTAATTCAGCGCGATGAAATTGAACAGCGTTGAAGAGATCAGAAGGCCGCTGCGAAGGACCACCAGCGCCGGCCGGCGCGTGGCGAAACGCTCAAAACTCATCCCGCCCCGCCCGATCAGCGCCAGCGAGATGGCAAAATGCCCCGCATAGCGCATGAACGACAGCTGAAAGGCATGCAAGCCGGCCAGCACCAGCCATTTGACCGATGTGTCGATCAGCGCAAACAGCAGATAGGCCGCGAGCATCATCGCGATGCCCAGCTTGGCCCGATCCTGATTGGCAGGGATGAGAACGCCAGCCATCAGCGCGATCAGCCGCCGAAGCGCCGGGCAAAGAAATCGACCATCTGCGAGACCATCTGATCGCCGCGCCCTTCCTCGACCGCCTCGCTCAGCGCCTGCCGTGCGGCGCCGGACATGACAGAGGCGGCCCCCAGCCCCTCGGCCATCTGCGCGTAATAGCCGACATCCTTGCGCGCATTGGCAATCGAAAAAGCCAGTTTGTCGGGGATCCCGTCCACACCATAGGCTTTGACAAAATCCATCATCCCCGAATGCAGCGGCCCGGCCGACATCACATCGTAAAGCGCCTGCCGCTCGACCCCGGCGACATCGGCCATGGCAAAGGCTTCGGCCATGGCATTGGCAAGGGTCATGCCAAAGAAGTTGTTGATCAGCTTGATGGTATGGCCCGATCCAAGCGCGCCAAGGTGAAAGACATTCTCGCCCAGATCCTCAAGCACCGGGCGCAGCCGGTCATAGGCGGCGCTCTCACCGGCGCACATGATATTCAGCTGACCCTCCAGCGCATGGGCCGGCGTGCGGCCCAGCGGCGCATCCAGATAGCTGCCGCCGGCCTGCGCGACCTCTTGCCCCAGCGCCTTGGTCGAGGCAGGCAGCGAGGTGCCGAAATCGATCACCGCCGCGCCGGGCTTCAGCCCTGCGATCACCCCGTCGGCCCCGCGCATCCGCGCCTCGACATTGGCCGATGTATCCATGCACAGCATCACGATATCGCTTGCCTGTGCCAGCTCGCGGGCGCTGCCCGCCTCCTGCGCGCCGCGCGCCACGGCGGCATCGACATTCTTGCGCGAGCGGTTGGCCAGAACCGTGACCGGGTAGCCCTTGTCCAACAGTCGCGAGACCATGGCCGAGCCCATGAGGCCCAGCCCGATAAATCCGATTTTGGGTTGTGACATATCAATTTTCCTCGTCAACAGGTTCAAATATTGGCCTCTCCGGCCTCAGCCGGCGCAAATGATTTGCGCGCGGCGGCGTTTCAGGCATGGGCGACCTCGGGTTTCAGCCGGTCCAGAAGCGGCAGAACGGCGGCGGCATCCGGCGTGATCGCGGTCAGCGCGGCGAAAGAGCGGATTGCCATATGCCGGAAAAGGTCAAACCCCGTCAGGGTGATCAGCCCGCGATCACGCGCCGCGCTCAGAAAGGGCGTCCAGATCGGAGTATAGACAGCGTCGAAGGCCCATTCGAGATCCCGGCCGGCAAAGGCCCCCTCCGCAAAGGCGCTTCCGGGATGTTCGGCCATGCCCAGAGGCGTGGCATTGACCAGCCCGGTCGCCTGTTCCAGCTCATCGGTCAGCGCCGGGCCCTCTACCGCATGGGCGCGCGGGCCCAGACGGGCGCTCAGCGCGCGGGCGGCGGCCATATCGCTGTCATGGATCCAGATCCCTTCGGCGGCCATATCCATAATCGCGGGGGCCAGCGCGCGGGCAACCCCGCCAGCGCCCATCATCACCACCCGCCCCGGCACCGGCGGCGACGCCAGCCCGCGATAGGCCGCCTTGAAGCCGGTAAAATCGGTGTTTTCGCCGCGCAGAGGCGGGCCAAAGACAATCGTGTTGGCCGCGCCCAGATGGGCAACCTCGGGCGCCATCGCCATCCCGGCCCATGCCGCCGCCCGCGCCTTGAAAGGATGGGTGACGGCAATACCGCCCCAGCCCGCTGCGCGGGCCTGCGTCAGCTGCGCCTCAAGATCGAAATCCGGCGTGGCGGCGGTATCGATCAGCTCAAACTCAAGCGTCATACCATGATGCTCGCACAGGATCTTCAGCGCGGCGGGAAAGCGGGTGCGGCTGATATGGCGCCCGACAAGGCCGGTCTTAAGTCGTTGCATGACGGCGCGCCCCCTGCCCGATCGCCTGCTCGGCGCGCAGAACCACATCAAGCGTCGCGCGCCCGTCGGCGGCGTCGATCAAGGGCTCTTGCCGGCCCTCGGCCACATCGACGAAATGCGCAAGCTGCGCGGCCAGTGCATCGGTCTGGCCGGGGTTTTCCACCCGGCGTTTCTGCGGCGCCTGCGACCAGTCCGCCGCGCCCTGCCACAGGTTCAGCGAGGGAAAGCTGATCGCGCCCTTGGTGCCGGCAATGAACAGCATGTCCTGACCGGTGCTGGCGATATTGGGGTTCTCGCCGGTGGCGGCCTCAAATCCCCATGGGCTGGGCGCGGTGTCGGCAAAGGTGATCGTGGCCACGGCCCCATTGGCAAAGCCAAGGGTCAAGGCCCCGCTTTCGACCCGCCCCGCGCCGCGCAGCCGCGCGCCGCCCATGGCGCTGACCTCGCTGACCTCGCCCAGAACAAAGCGCAGAAGATCGATCTCATGCACCAGATTGATCATCAGCGGCGAGCCGCCCGCCCCCTGACGCCAGAGCGTTTCGAAATAGACGTCCGGCTTGCGCATGGCCCAAAGGCAATTGGCAACGACCGGCCGGCCGATGGCCCCAGCACCGATCAGCCGGCGCAGCGCCGCGACCGAGGCATGATGCCGCCGGTGATGGCCGATCAGGGTTTTGACCCCGCCCTTTTCGGCCGCCGCGATGATCTGATCGGCTTCGGCCAGGGTGCCGGCTACCGGCTTTTCGATCAGCATATGCCAGCCGCGCGCGGCGGCCTGCGCCGCATGAGCGGCGTGCAGATTGCTGGGCGTGGCCAGAATGATGGCATCGGCCTGAACATCGACCGCATCTATATCGTCAAAACGCGGCGCACCCATCGTTGCGACCCCGGGGTCGGGGTCGATCACCCCCACCAGCCGCGCCTCGCGGCTTTGCACCACCGCTGCCAGATGGCGCCGGCCGATCAGGCCAATTCCGGCAACCAGTATCCGGGTCACATCACCGCTCCGATCTGCCATGGCACGAACTCATAATCGCCAAGCCCCTGCGCTTCGGATTTCGACATCTCGCCCGAGGCAACGCGCAGGATCATCTGATAGATCTCGCGCCCCTTGCCTTGAAGCGAGGCGCCCGCGCTCAGCATTTCGCCTGCGTCGATGTCCATATCGTCGCGCATCCGCTCGTACATCGCGCTGTTGGTTGCAACCTTGATCGTCGGGCTGGGTTTTGAGCCGAAGGCCGAGCCGCGCCCGGTGGTAAAGACCACCATATTGCAGCCGCCCGCGATCTGGCCTGTCACGCTGGCCGGGTCATAGCCAGGGCTGTCCATGAAGGTGAAACCGGTCGCTGTCACGGCTTCCGCATATTTATAGACGCCCATCAGTGGCGTGGTGCCTCCCTTGGCCGCCGCGCCCAACGATTTTTCCAAAATCGTGGTCAGCCCCCCCTTCTTGTTACCGGGGCTTGGGTTGTTATCCATCGAGCCTTTGTTGCGGGCGGTATAATCCTCCCACCAGCGGATCAGGCCGACCAGTTTATCGCCGGTTGCGCGATCGGCTGCGCGGCGGGTCAAAAGATGCTCGGCGCCGTAGATCTCGGGCGTTTCGGCCAGAACCCCGGTGCCGCCCTGCGCCACCAGAAGATCACAGGCATGACCCAGCGCGGGGTTGGCGGTGATCCCCGACCACGCGTCCGAGCCGCCACATTGCAGCGCCACTTTCAGATCCGAGGCCGGGCAAGGCTCGCGCCGGGCCTGATTGGCGATGGGCAGCATGGCGCGCACCTTGGCGATGCCCAGATCGATGGTGCGCTGCAGGCCGGCGACATTCTGGATGTTCATCACCTGAAATGTCGGCGACTGTTTCAGGCCATAAGCCTCCAGCAGCCAGTCGATCTGGTTCATCTCACATCCCAGACCGACCATCACCACGCCGCCGTGATTGGGATGGCGGGCATAGCCCCACATCACCCTTTGCAAGGCCTCGAACCCCTCACCATCGCCGGCCATGCCGCAGCCGGTGCCATGCACAAAGGCAACCACACCATCGACATTGGGGTACTGGGCCATCTCGTCAGGCCCAAAGGCATCGGCAATACGCCGCGCGGCGGTGGCCGAGCAATTCACCGATGTCACGATGGCGATATAGTTGCGCGTGCCGACCGCGCCGCCCTCGCGCCGGTAACCCATGAAGGTATCGCGCTGGCCCTCGGGCACCATCGCGACCGGGCGCAGATCGGTCGAAAACTCATAGGCGGCATCGGTATTGCGAAAGCCCACGTTATGGGTGTGCACGTGATCGCCGGGCGCGATATCCTTTGTGGCAAAGCCGATGAACTGCGCGTATTTGCGCAGCTCTTCCCCCTTGCCGATCGCCCGTGTGGCGATCTTGTGGCCCGAAGGGATCAGCGCGGTGGTGGTCACCCCCTCAACACTGGTGCCCGCCTCAAGCGCGCGGGTGGCGGTGACGACATTATCGTCGGGATCAAGTCGGATTGTGTCTTTCATATTGTCCCTCAGGCACGGAAAGGGGCGTCAGAGGCCCAGCGGTGAATATCGATATGCGGCTGCGCGGACAGGCGCGCGCGGGCGCGCATCCAGGCGTCGCGCCATTGGCGCCAGTCGCTCAGCACGGCAGTGGGATCAGCCGCCGAGCGCGCCACGAAATCTGGAAACTGGCGGCGCCCGGTCGGCTGCCCGCGCCGATTATAGCGCAGATCGAAGGACCAGCGAATGCCATCCGTCAGGTTCGGCAGCGAGGCATGGGGCAGCAGCGGATCAAGGATCACCACCCCTCCGGCGCGCACCGGCAGCGGCAGGGCGCTGGCCTCATCGATGAACCCATCGGCGATTGCCGTCTGGGTCTTGGGGCAATGCGGCAGGATCGCCTCGGCCTTGCGCGGCAGCACCTGAAGACAGCCGTTTTGCACCGTCGCATCGGTTATCGCGATCCAGATGGTCACCATATCCGTCTGATCGGCCTCTTCCAGCGCCACCGCCCGGTCCTGATGCCAGTCGGTACGGGTGATATGGGCGCGAACCTCGCCCGCCCGCAGATCGGTTGCGGGCGGTTTGATGCGCAGATGCTGAATGGGGTTCGATGTTATCTCGGGGCCGATCAGATCCTGCACCAGATCCAGCAGCCGCGCATTGGTGATCATGTCAAACACCGCCGGGCCGAAATGCATCGGCGTGTCGGGCGCGATCCGCCCGCCGGGCAAGGATATATCCATCGGCTGGAACCAGTCACAGCCGGCCCGATAAGAGGCGATCAGCCGCTCCTGAAACCCGCTAATGCCCTCAGGCACCCGGCCCTGCGCCAGCCAGCCGTCGTAAAGCCCGTCCAGCAGCCGGGCATATTCGGCGCGGACATCCTCCAGCACCGGGCCCGGCAGTACATCCTCGACAACCAGAAAACCGGTTGTGCGATATGACGCGATCTGGTCGCGCGTGAGCATTTCAATAGCCCTCCTAACGGAAGAACATGGTCAGTTCCGGAAAGAACAGGATCAGCATCAGGACAAAGATCTGAATGCAGATGAACGGCAGAAAGCCGCGGAAAATATCGGGTAGAGAGATATGCGGCGGCGCGACAGACTTGAGGTAAAAGGCAGCCGGGCCAAAGGGCGGCGACAGAAAGCTGACCTGCATGTTGACGGTAAAGAGAATGCCGAACCAGACGCTTAAGAAACGCGGATCGTTGACCAGCGGGCCGAACACCCCGATCTCATTGATCGGCAGTTTCAGAACGATGGGCAAGAACACCGGCATCACCAAAAGGACGATCCCGACCCAATCCATGAAAGCGCCCAGAAACAGGAAGATCACCATCATCACCAGCAGAACGCCAAGCGTCGGAAGGTTGTAACCAACGATCAGATTGGCGACATAGGACGGCCCGCCGGCAATCGTATAGGCCCCCGCCAGCGCGGTGGCGCCAAAGGTCACCCAGATGATCGTGCCAGTGGATTTGAACGTGCGCATCAGCGCCTCGCGCACCAAAAGCAGCGAAAATTCACCGCGCAGGACGATCATCACCAGAACCGCGATGGTGCCCATGCCCGCCGCCTCGGTGATCCCCGTGATCCCGCCATAGATCGAGCCCAGAACAACCCCGACCACCAGAAACGGCGCCACCAGACCCTTGCCGACATGCCATGCCTCGACGATCCGGCGTGGGCGGATGAAGATAAAGAGATAGGCCAGAAGCACCGCAATGATCACACTGCGCGTCATCATCTGGCCCGGGGACAGGATCGACGTGTCGGGCGTCACCCGGTTCAGCACAATCAGAAAGGCGCTGCGGAAAAGCGTGACCGCTTCGTAAAGCACCGCCACCATCGACAAAAGCGCCGAGCCATAGATCAGCTTGTCACGCCCGTTCATATCGTCCTCGGACGGCTCGGGCAGCGGCGCGAGCGAAGGGTTCAGCTGGGTGCGGATGATAATGTAAAGGATATAGCAACTGGCCAGAATAAAGCCCGGCACAAAGGCGCCTTTGAACAGCGCCTGGATCGAGGTTTCGGTGATCAGCCCGTAAAAGATCAGAACGATCGAGGGCGGGATCATCGTGCCAAGGCTGCCGCTGGCGCAGATCGTGCCGATGGCAAGGTTCTGATCATAGCCAAGGCGCAGCATCTGCGGCAGCGCGATCAGGCCCAACAGGACAACCTCGCCGCCGATGATGCCCGACATCGCCGCCATGACCACCGCCATCAGCGATGTGACAATCGCGATGCCGCCGCGCGTGCGGTTCAGCCAGACCGAAAGCGAGGAATACATATCGCGCGCAATGCCCGAGCGTTCCAGAAGCGTCGCCATCAGAATGAACAGAGGCACCGATATCAGCACGTAATCCGTCGTCAGCCCATACATTCGCTGGGCCAGAATATTCAGCGGGCCGGTTCCGAAGTTGCTTGTCAGAATGCCGTCGCCGAAGGTGAAAGGGTTGGTCAGAAGCGCCGGTTCGAACTTCATGACCATGACAAGAACGGCCAGAAAGCCCGAAGCGAACCCCAGCGGCATCCCGATCGCCAGCAGCGCCAGCATCCCGATCAGCAAAACCAGCGATATTGTCCCGATATCCATGCTGCGCGTCTCTTTCGTCAGTTCGGTGCCGGGGCGGTCATTGCTCATGCTCCCCGGTCTGATGTTTGCGGGCCTTGATCTTGGCCAGAGGGTCCGTGACCTCTTGGGCCATCTTAGCCTGAGCGCGCTTGATCTCTTCGATGTCGATGTCGGTCTCGTCGGTGATATCAAGATGCTCGGGCGGGCGGTTCCAGTCGTTGATCAGGTTCGAGATCGCCTGAATGGTCACAAATGACAGGGTGATCAGGATCAGCGGCTTCATCGTCGCGGGAATGGGCGGATCCCATGCGGTGCCGAACCTTTCCCAGCGCATCAGCTTGACGTAAGCCTCGCCAAAACCGCCATAGATCACCGCCAGACAGAAGATGACGATGCAAAGCGTCGACAGGATATCGAAAAACCGCCGCACCTTGAGCGGCGCGATGTCATAAAGAATGAAAATGCGGATGTGGCTGCGCTGCTGCATCGCATAAAGGCCCGAGAACAGATAGATCATCCCGCCCAGCCACAGCGATGCCTCGTTAACCCAAAGCGTCGGGCTTTCGAAGACATAGCGCATGACGACCTCGTAGAACATGATCGCCACGATCACCGCAGGCAGGATCATCGCAACGCGGCTGAAGCGCCAGGTAAAGGCATCAACCCAGCCGGTGCGCTCATGTTCGACCATGGCATCCTCGCTTTTTGGTGGAAAATCCGAAAAATGGGGCGACCAGCGCGGGCCGCCCCAGGGGGAGATATCGGTTTACTTCTTGGAGACCAGTCCGAGCTGATCGAGATAGGCCAGATGCGAGGCGACCAGCGCCTTGGCTTCGGGCGTATCGGCGAACTCGGGCCAGGTCGACTGAGCGACATCGCGGAACTTCTGAAGCTCTTCGGGCGACCACTGCGACAGGGTCACGCCCTGCTTGCGCAGCATCGCGGCGGCTTCGGCGTTCTTCTTCTCGAACGTCAGCGCGGTGCGCAGCGCCAGCGCCTCCATGGCCACTTTCATGATCCGCTGATGCGCCTTGGGCATTGCGTCCCACTTGGCCTTGTTACAGGCAAGGTGATCGGACGGCATCGAGTGAAAGCCCGGATAGTTGGCGTATTTCACCAGATCGTAAAGACCCAGACCGACGTTATTGGCCAGACCCGAAGCATCGGCCCCGTCAATGATGCCGGTTTCAAGCGCGGTGAAGATTTCTGTGAAATCCATCACGATCGGCTTGGCGCCCAGCTTTTCGAAGATCTTGGTTTCCATTCCCGGAGGAGAGCGGAATTTCCAGCCCTTGAAATCGTCAACCTTGGCGATCGGCTTGGACGAGGCAAAGCTTTCCTGCCCGTAGACCCACCAGCCGATCAGCTCCATCCCGTATTTGTTATACAGCTTTTCAGCCGCCTCCATACCGCCGCCGTAATAGAGCCACGACAGCTGTTGGTAAGGCGTTGCATAGCCGCCCATGATGTCACCAACGAACTGAAAGGCGCTGTTCTTGCCGGTCTGATAGCCGCCGCCGGTCATGTCGCAATCCAGAATGCCGGTGGCCGCCGCGTCAAAGGTTTCCACCGATTTGACAACGGACGAGCTATAGAACATCTCGACCTGAATGCCGCCGTTCGACATCGTCTGAATGTCATCGATATATTGCGCGGCCAGTTTACCGGAAACGGTTTCGGGCGCGTAATGCGTCTGAATCCGCAGCTTTGTGACCTGATCGTGGCTGGCAGCCAATGCCGTTGTCGCAAAAAGCGCGCTGGCGCCGGCGACAACTGCTGCCGTCTTGAAAATGTTCATCGTGTCCTCCCAAACGTTTCAAAGGGTGATGGCGCCCGGGTCAAACACGGCCTCTCTCGCGCCACGCCCTAAAAGCCTAGCAAGCTCTTTTCAGCCTGCCAACAAAAATTTGAATTTTCTTAAAATTTTGAAACTTTATTGTAGTTTCGATTTTTATGCGCTATTCAAAAAGTGACCGCAGGTGCCGCGAGAGAGCCAGAAGATGACCGTTTCAACCGAAAAAACCGAAACCCCGGATATTTACCGCGACCTGCATCAGCGGCTGGTCACGGCCGCCTTCACGCCGGGGGAAAAGCTCAAGCCTGAAAAGCTGAGGGCGCTTTACGGCTGCTCTGCCAATACGATTCGTGACGTTCTGCTGCGGCTTTCAACCGTGGGTCTGGTCAGTTTCGAAGAGCAGCGCGGCTTTCGCGCGCAGGAAACCTCACCCGAGAAACGCCATGACGTGGCGCGCTTTCGCATCCTGCTGGAACAGGAAGGCGCCAGCCTGTCGATCCGAAACGGCGATCTGATGTGGGAGGCGCAGCTTTCGGCGGCGCATCACAAGCTGAGCCATATTGAGACGACAATCGCCAAAAAAGGTGAGCTGGACGCCTATCTGCCGCTGTGGAGCGGTGCCGAGCGGGAGTTTCACGACACCCTGATCTCGGCCTGCGGATCGCCGCTTTTGCGCGCCACCTATCGCAACATCTATGACCAGTTCCGCCAACAGATGGTGGCTCAGGAACGCGATTTCGGCAGCAATTACTTTCAGGCGATCATCACCGAGCATCAGGCCATTCTGGACGCCGCGCTGGATCGTGACGAACCGCGCTGCCGCGAGGCGATCTTTGAGCATATGAAGCGCAACTTTATCTAGGCGGAACTGCCGGCACGGCTAGCGGCGCGGCAGATCCTCGTCGATATAGCTTTGCACGATGGCGTGGAAATCGGCATCGGCCCGGAACCCCAGTGCCAGCGCGCGTTCGGGCGCGAAATCGCGCGGCCAGCCCGACACGATCTTTTGGATTGCCGGATCTGGCTGGCGCCGGATCAGCGCCACCGCCGCCTCGCCCGCGATATCGCGCAGCGCTTCGATCTGCTGGGCCACGGTCACACTGACGCCGGGCAGGTTCAGCGCCCGCCGCCCCTGCAACAGCGCGGTGTCCAGTCCCGCCGCATGGATCACAAACCCCACCGCCGAGCGGGGCGAGGCAAGCCAGTGGCGCACATCGTCCGCCACCGGCAGGATAGCCTCCTGCCCGTTCAGAGGCTCGCGGATGATGCCCGAAAAGAACGAGGAGGCGGCAAGATTGGCCTTGCCCGGGCGCACGCAGATGGTGGGCAGCCGGATCGAAATCCCATCGATGAACCCCTTGCGGCTGAAATCCGAAATCATCGTCTCGGTGATCAGTTTCTGGGCCCCGTATGAGGTTTGCGGCGCCAGCAGGAACTCATCACCGATCTTACCCGGATAGGGCGCGCCGAAGACCGCAATCGACGAGGTAAAGACAAGGCGCGGGCGATAGGCGCCGCCGCTGGCCTGATGCTGGGCGCGCAGCGCTTCCAGCAGGGCCCAGTTGGCCTGCATGTTGACGCGCCAGCCCTTGTCGAAATCGGTCTCAGCCTCGCCCGAGACGACCGAGGCGAGGTGAAAGATCAGATCGGGCCGCTCACCGGCCAGCGCCTCGGCCACGCCGGGGTCGGCCAGATTTCCGATCCGCTGATCGCCGACCGGCGCGGCATCCGGCGCAAAGCCGATGTCATGGCTGATGATGGTCAGGTCCCCCTGCCCCCCCAGCCCGTGTTCCAGCAGATGCCGCGCCAGTTTCTGGCCGATCATGCCGCCGCCGCCAAGGATCAGGATTTTCATTGTTCAAGCCCGTTTCGTTGCAAAAGTTCCAGAAAAAGCCCCGAATGATCCAGATCGCCGCCGCCCATATCCTCGCAGAACCCGGCAAAGCGGTCGCGGGTATGCTGAGACACCGGAAGCTCAAGCCCAAGCGTGCCGGCCTCGGTCAGAAGATTGTCCAGATCCTTGAGCTGAAATTTCGACAGCCCGCCGGGGGTGAAATTGCGCGCCGACATGCGCGCGCCATGCTGTTGCAGGATGACGGAATCGGCGAAACCACCGGTCAGCGCATCGCGCACCGCCGTCGGATTTGCCCCGCCCTTTTCCAACAGCAGCGTCGCCTCGGCCACCGCGCTGATGGTCACCGCCACGATCGCCTGATTGGCCAGCTTGGCCAGTTGCCCCGCCCCCGGCCCGCCCACCAGAACGGGCCGGCCCATGGCAGATAAGACCGGCTCGGCGCGCTCGAAATCCTCGGCCTCGCCGCCCACCATGATCGCCAATGTGCCCGCCTCGGCCCCTTTGGTCCCGCCCGAAACAGGCGCGTCCAGATGCGAAACGCCCGCCTCACCCAGCCAGTGGCGATGCGCGCGCGCCTCGCCCGGCTTGATCGAGCTCATGTCGACCCACAAAGCCCCGGGGCTCAGCGCCGCCACCGCCTCAGGATCGGCCATCACCCGGCCCACCGTCTCGCCGTCGCTCAGCATGCTGATCACCAGATCGGCCCCCCGGCAGGCGGCGGCGGGGCTTTCGGCCACTGCCGCGCCATCCGATTTCAGGGCCCGCGCCTTGGATGCCGTCCTGTTCCAGACGCTCAGATCATGCCCGGCCGCCAGAAGATTTCGCGCCATGCGCCCGCCCATCAGCCCGGTTCCGATAAATGCGATCTGTGTCATTTTTCTGCCGCCTCCACTATAATCGTTACTGCTACAATTTACGCCCCGGCGCTTGGGCAGGCTGCGCTTTTGAGCGCCGAAAAATCCCCGTTCCGGCACCCTAGTAATTACCATCGCTTTCGACTAGGCCTTTTATGAATCAGCAGTTTCGCTGATCTTTTCCGGGGGAAATCATGCAAGCCGTCGTGCTTCACGCAGCCAGGGATTTGCGCTTAGAGCCGCGCGATTCCAATGCGTTACAGGATGGCGAGATTTTGGTCCGGGTCGAGTTTGGCGGCATCTGCGGATCGGATCTGCATTATTTCCAACACGGCGGCTTTGGCGATATACGCCTGCGCGAGCCGATGATTTTAGGCCATGAGATCGCTGGCGTCGTGGTGCAAAAAGCGCCCGATGCGGCCACGCAAAACGGCGCGCTGCAAATCGGGGACAGGGTTGCAATCTCGCCCAGCCGACCCTGCCGGACGTGCCGCTTTTGCGCCGAGGGAAAGTTCAATCACTGCCTGAACATGCGCTTTTACGGAAGCGCCATGCCGATGCCGCATATTCAGGGCGCCTTTCGTCAGCAGCTGGTGGTCAGCGCCGATCAGTGCCATGTCATCGCCCCCGATGTTCCGGCGCAGATGGCGGCCTTTGCCGAGCCTCTGGCGGTGGTGCTGCATGCCGCAAACCGGGCCGGATCGCTGGCCGGAAAATCGGTTCTGATCACCGGATGCGGCCCGATCGGGGCGCTGGCGGTGATGGTGGCGCGCTCGCGCGGCGCGGCGCATATCACGGTGACCGACATTCTGGATCCGGTCCTGAAAATCGCTACGAAAATCGGCGCGGACCGGGTCATCAACGTGGCCGAAACGCCCGATTGGACGGAAGAATTTTCTGCCGACAAGGGCACATTCGATGCTATGATCGAAGCCTCGGGAAATCCGGCGGCGATCCGCGCGGGGCTTGAGGTTTTGCGCCCGCAATCGGTTCTGGTGCAACTGGGTCTGGGCGGCGACGTGGCGCTGCCCTTGGCCGCGATTGTCCCGCGCGAGATTGAAATTCGCGGCAGCTTTCGGTTTCACGAGGAATTCGCCGAGGCCGCCGCGATGATCAATCGTCAGGATCTGGCGCTGAGCGAGCTTCTGAGTGCAACCTTCCCGCTGGATCAGGCGGTCGCGGCCTTTGAAATGGCTGGCGACCGGCAACGGGCGATGAAGGTTCAGATTAACTTTTCTTGATGAAAGGCAATGATTTATGAGCGGAAGATTAAGTGGAAAACGTGCCCTTGTAACCGCAGCCGGTCAGGGGATCGGGCGCGCCTCGGCGCTGGCGATGGCGCGCGAAGGCGCGGATGTCTTTGCCACCGACGTCAACCTTGAGGCGCTGAGCACGCTGAAGGATGAGGCCGAGGGCAATATCGAGGTTTACGAGCTTGACGCGCGCTCGGACAGCTCGGTCCGCGAGGGCGTGGCGCGGGCCAAGCCGGACGTGTTGTTCAACTGCGCGGGCTTTGTGCATCACGGAACGATACTGGATGCCACGGACGAGGAGTGGGATTTCGCCTTTGACCTGAACGTGCGCTCGATGTTTCGCACGATCCGCGCCGCCCTGCCGGGGATGCTGGAGCGTGGTCAGGGGTCGATCATCAACATGTCCTCGGCCTGTTCCTCTGTCATCGGCGCGCCCAACCGGTTCATCTATGGAACAACCAAGGCGGCGGTGATCGGCCTGACCAAATCGGTCGCGGTCGATACAATAACCCAAGGCGTGCGCTGCAACTGTATCTGCCCCGGCACGGTCGAAAGCCCCTCGCTGCACGAGCGGCTGAAAGCCACCGGGGATTACGAGACGGCGATGAAGGCCTTTGTCGCGCGCCAGCCCATGGGACGGATCGCCAAGGCCGAAGAGATTGCCGCGCTGGTGGTCTATCTGGCCTCGGACGAAAGCGCCTTTACGACCGGGCAGCCGCATATCATCGACGGCGGGTGGTCCGGTTGAGGTTCAAGGAATAACCACATGACAAACAAAACAAAACTCAGATCCCAGCAATGGTTCAACAACCCTGACAACCCCGAGATGACCGCGCTTTATCTTGAGCGGTATCTGAACTATGGCCTGACGCGCGAAGAGTTGCAGTCAGGCAAGCCGATCATCGGGATTGCCCAGACAGGAAGCGATCTTTCGCCCTGCAACCGCCACCATATCGAGCTGTCCAAGCGGGTGCGCGACGGGGTGATCGCGATGGGCGGTACGGTGATCGAAATCCCGGTGCATCCTATTCAGGAGACCGGCAAAAGGCCCACCGCCTCGCTTGATCGCAACCTTGCTTATCTGTCGCTGGTCGAGACGCTCTTTGGCTATCCCATCGATGGTGTTGTGCTGAACATCGGCTGTGACAAGACCACGCCTGCGCTTTTGATGGCCGCAGCCACCGTCAACATCCCCGCCATCGCCCTGTCGGTCGGCCCGATGCTGAACGGCTGGTTTAGGGGCAAGCGCACAGGTTCGGGCACCATCGTCTGGAAAGCGCGCGAGATGCTGGCCGCGGGCGAGATTGACGATGATGGGTTCATGGAGCTTGTGGCATCTTCCGCGCCATCGGTCGGCTATTGCAACACGATGGGCACGGCCACGACGATGAACTCACTGGCCGAGGCTTTGGGCATGCAGCTTCCCGGCAGTGCGGCCATCCCCGCCCCTTACCGCGAGCGCGGGCAGATCAGCTATGAGACCGGCAAGCGCATCGTCGGGATGGTGCATGAGGACCTCAAACCCTCCCAGATCATGACGCGCGAGGCGTTCGAGAACGCGATTGTCATCAACTCGGCCATCGGCGGGTCGACCAATGCGCCGATCCACCTGAACGGCATCGCGCGGCATCTGGGCGTAAAGCTGGACAATGACGACTGGCAGGGG
>JASBSV010000011.1 GCA_030148745.1 Paracoccaceae bacterium | reverse complement strand
ACCTTTTCCTTGGTGGCGCCGCCGCCGACATCCAGAAAATTGGCCGGCTCTGCGCCATAAAGCTTGATGATATCCATCGTCGCCATGGCCAGACCCGCGCCATTGACCATACAGCCAATCTCGCCATCCAGCGCGATATAGTTCAGATCGTATTTTGACGCTTCAAGTTCCTTGGGGTCCTCTTCGGTGGTGTCGCGCAACTCGGCAATGTCGGGGTGGCGATAGAGGGCGTTGCCGTCAAAACCCATCTTGGCGTCGAGGCATTTCAGATCGCCGCTGTCGGTCACGATCAGCGGGTTAATCTCCAGCATCTCGGCATCTTTTTCGTTGAACAGACGATAGAGCGTGCCCATCAGCGCGACGCATTGCTTGATCTGTTTGCCTTGCAGACCCAGCATGAAAGCGATGCGGCGGCCGTGAAACGGCTGATAGCCCGTGGCGGGATCGACGCTGAACGACAGGATCTTGTCGGGGGTCTGCGCCGCCACCTCTTCGATGTCCATTCCGCCTTCGGTGGAGCAGACAAATGAGATACGGCTGCTCTGACGATCGACCAGAAGGGCCAGGTAAAGCTCGGTCTCGATCCCGGCGCCGTCTTCGATATAGATGCGGTTGACCTGTTTACCCGCCGGGCCGGTCTGATGCGTCACAAGGGTACGCCCCAGCATCCTCTTGGCCTCTTCAGCGGCCTCTTCCACCGATTTGGTCAGGCGCACGCCACCTTTTTCGCCGGCGTCCTCTTCCTTGAAGTGGCCCTTGCCGCGGCCGCCTGCGTGGATCTGGGCCTTGACCACCCAAAGCGGCCCGTCCAGTTCGCCAGCCGCCGGTTTGGCGTCCTCGGCGCGGGTGACAACGCGGCCGTCGCTGACCGGAGCGCCATAAGAACGAAGGAGGGCTTTCGCCTGATATTCATGAATGTTCAAGGGACCTGTCCCGTCTTGCTGCAATTGGTCCAGCTTTGACATGGGAATATTTCGTCGGAAACAGCCATTACACGAAATTGATCGAAAAAGCGGCATTTGTGATCACGCAATTAAAACGTGTGATCACAAATAACAAAATCTTAGGAAATATGGCGAATCATTAAGCAAATCGAGGATGCGGTAAAATGCAAAAGGGCCCGACGCGATGCCGGGCCCCATTGATCGGGAAGCAGGCAGTTACTTGAGGTTCTCGTCGATCGCCTTGCAGGCTTTGACCAGACCGCTCACCGCTTCGACGGATTTGTCGAACATGGCCTGTTCATCCTTGTTGAGCTTGATATCGACGACTTTCTCGATCCCGCCGGCACCGATGATCGTCGGGACCCCGACATACATGCCCTTGAGGCCAAGTGCGCCATCGACCCATGCTGCGCAGGGCAGCAGACGCCGCTGATCTTTCAGATAGGCCTCGGCCATTTCAATGGCCGAGGAGGCGGGCGCATAGAAGGCCGAGCCGGTCTTGAGCAGGCCGACAATCTCGGCGCCGCCGTCGCGGGTACGCTGAATGATGGCGTCCAGCTTTTCCTGGCTCGTCCAGCCCATGCTTACCAGATCCGGCAGGGGAATGCCGCCAACGGTCGAGTAGCGCGACAGCGGAACCATGGTATCGCCATGCCCGCCCAGCACAAAGGCCGTCACATCGCGCATCGAGACGTCAAATTCGACACTGAGGAAATGGCGAAAGCGTGCGCTGTCCAGAACGCCCGCCATGCCGACCACTTTTTCAGGCGGAAGGCCGGAATATTGCTGCAGGGCCCAGACCATCGCGTCCAGCGGGTTGGTAATGCAGATGACAAAAGCGTTGGGGGCATGCGCGCCGATCCCTTCGCCCACAGATTTCATCACCTTGAGGTTGATGCCGAGCAGGTCATCCCGGCTCATCCCCGGTTTGCGGGGCACGCCGGCGGTGACGATGCAGACATCCGCCCCGGCGATATCGGCATAATCGGTGGTGCCGCGCAGGTTGACGTCAACGCCCTCGACGGGCCCTGATTCCGCGATGTCGAGCGCCTTGCCCTGCGGAACACCATCGGCGATGTCGAAAACGACAACGTCGCCAAGTTCTTTCAGCGCGATGAGGTGAGCGAGTGTGCCCCCGATCTGTCCGGCGCCAATAAGCGCGATCTTGGGTCTGGCCATGGAATGTTTCTCCCAATCCGTTTTGGTCGGGGCCGGGTTAGTCCCTTGAGGTGGCTGACGCAACCCTGCTGCGCTGCGGCACGGAAAAAGTGACCGCGGCTTGCAAGCCATGCGATAGCTGCTAACCCTAGAGTTTACGGCAGTTTTCAAAGAGGCCAGCCCAGTGGTTCTTGATATCTGGTTTTTTGCGCTGGCGATCCCGGCGGTGATTTTTGCGGGTGTTTCAAAGGGCGGCTTCGGCTCGGGGGCGGCCTTTGCAGCGACGCCGATTCTGGCGCTCGTCATCGCGCCGGGCATGTCATTGGGGATCATGCTGCCGCTACTTATGCTTATCGATGTCTCGGCGCTGGGCCCCTATTGGGCGCGGTGGAGCTTGCGTGACGCGGTGGTACTGATTCTCGGCGCGGTTCCGGGGGTCTTGCTGGGGATCTGGCTTTATACCCGGGCCGATCCTGATGTGCTGCGCTTCATGATCGGTGCGGTTGCGATCCTCTTTGTCGTCTATCAGGGGGCAAGGGCGCGCGGATATCTGCGGGGCGGGGCGGCGGCGCTGAGCGGGAGTGGCGCAACCGGCTGGGGTCTGGGGGCCGGAGTGGTTGCGGGATTTACCAGCTTTATCAGCCACGCGGGCGGCCCGCCGGCGGCTATATATCTTTTGTCACGAAAGCTGGACAAGACCACCTATCAGGCGACAACCGTACTGGTTTTCTGGGCCGTCAACATCCTGAAATTCATCCCCTATGCGGCCCTGGGAATCTTTTCGGCCGAGACTATCAAAGTGGATCTGATATTGGCGCCCTTCGCGGTTCTGGGCGCTTTTCTGGGGATCAAGGCGCATCACCTGGTGCCCGAGCGTCTATTTTTCGGACTGACCTATGTCATGCTTCTGGCCACGGGCACCAAGTTGATTTTCGACGCGCTGACTTAGGTATCTTTGCCTTTTGTCGGGATCAGGTCATCGACGGCGGCTTCATAGGCCTGACCGGATGCAATCAGGCAGGTCGTGCCATTGGGTGTGGTCACCGTGATTGTCCATGTGCCGGTCGTCTCGGAAGCGAAAACCTCAATCACCGAATTATTGGCGGCAAGGCCGATCCCCCGGCGTGCCTCGCCATATTTCTGGGTAAGCTTTTCCAGAACCGAGGCTCTGGCGCCGCAATTTGCGGGCTGTGAAAACGCCTGATGGGTGGCCAATATCAGCGCCCCCATGCCAAGCGAAAGCGCGACTAACTGTTTGTTCATCGTTCCGGCCCTTCGTTGAGTTGCCCAGGGCATCGCCGGGCCGGCCCGAAGGGGTGGCGGCTACGGGCTTTGCCCTTGCGGTTAATCTGGCCGAAGCGCTGCCCGCTCTTGTCTGGCGGTCATGCCGAACGTCCCTTCCGTTCTTCGACACATCGGTAATCCTGCCCTTGGGGTTGAAAAAAATGGTTAATACCCGGGGCGTTGCATCGAGTTTTAAGTAAACGAATGAAAATGTGGCATTTCTGCGCCGCAGAATAATTTTCTTGCGCAGTGGTTTTAACATGTGTTGTCTGCCACCGACATAAGGCGGGGAGAAGAATCATGCGACAGTCAGAAAAACCGTTTCGGTCTGTCCTTTACATTCCGGCGGCGAATGCGCGGGCAATGGAAAAGGCCGCATCGATGCCGGTTGATGCCATCATCTTTGATCTTGAGGACGCCGTCGCGCCAGAGTCCAAAATCGAGGCGCGCATACTCCTGGCGCAAGCGCTTGAGCGTCATGACTATGGCGCGCGCAGCCTGCTTTTGCGTATCAACGGGTTTGACACGGAGTTTGCGGCGGACGACCTGACTGCGATCGCCGGACTGAAGGCGGATGCGGTATTGCTGCCCAAGGTTGGT
Organism: Paracoccaceae bacterium; assembly: GCA_030148745.1. GTDB lineage: Bacteria > Pseudomonadota > Alphaproteobacteria > Rhodobacterales > Rhodobacteraceae > JASBSV01. The sequence goes on along the minus strand of JASBSV010000011.1, from coordinate 28,478 downwards.
TCGGCGGCGGATGTTGCCCGTCTGGACAAAGCGCTGGGCGATGCGAAACTGGCGATTTGGGCGATGATTGAAACGCCTATGGGTATTCTGAACGCCGCTGAAATCGCCCATGCGCCCCGCATGTCCGGGTTCGTGATGGGCACCAATGACCTTGCCAAGGAATTAAATAGCCGCAACCGGCCCGACCGGATGCCGATGCAGTCCAGCCTTCAGATCGCGCTTCTGGCGGCGCGCGCCGCCGGGATTGTCGCTATCGACGGGGTGTATAATGCGTTCAAGGACGAAGAGGGGCTGCGCCGCGAATGCAACGATGGCCGGGATATGGGTTTTGATGGCAAATCGCTGATCCACCCGGCGCAACTGGCGGCGGCGAACGAGATATTTGCGCCGACAGAGGATGAGATCGCGCTGGCCCGCCGTCAGATTGAGGCCTTCCGCGCCGCCAAGGCCGAAGGCAGGGGGGTTGCCGTTCTGGACGGAAAAATTGTGGAGAACTTGCATGTTGCGACCGCCGAGGCGACATTGGCCAAAGCTGACGCCATAGCCGGAATGGAGACGATCTGATGACGCTGTTGATACTTGGCCTGCTGATCTGGATTGGCGCCCATATGTTCAAACGACTGAGCCCGGATGGCCGGGCTGCGCTGGACAGGCGATTGGGCAAGGGCGGCCGGGCGGTAATGGCTGTTGCGCTTCTGGTGGCAGTTGTTCTGATGGTCAAAGGATATCGCGCGGCGCCGGTTATCGCGGTTTACGAGCCGATCCCGGGGGGCGGGCATCTGAACAACCTTCTGATGCTGATCGCGCTTTTCCTGTTGGGGGCGGGCAGTGCCAAAGGCGTCGTCGCCTCAAAGCTGCGCCACCCGATGCTTTGGGCCGTGGTAGTCTGGGCCTTCGCGCATCTGCTGGTGAACGGTGATCTGGCCTCGATCATTCTGTTCGGCGGTGGCGGGCTTTGGGCGCTGGGCGAAATGGCCCTGATCAATCGCGCCGAAGGTCCCTGGCAGCGCCCGGCGCCCGGCCCGTTTTCAAAGGACATCAAAGTCGCGGTGATCGCAGTGGTTCTGTTTGCGGTGATCGCATGGATCCACATCTATCTGGGACATAACCCGTTTCTGGGGACATACGCATGAAACTCTACCGATTTCTCGCCGAAGACGACACATCCGCCTTTTGCCACAAGGTGACCGCGGCGCTGAACAAAGGCTGGGAGCTTTACGGCAGCCCGACCTATGCCTTTGACGCCGCAAATGGGGTGATGCGCTGCGGGCAGGCCGTGGTGAAAGAAACCGAGGGAGAATATCATCCCGACATGAAGCTGGGCGCGCAGTAGTGACCAAAACCAACAGCGGCCGATTTTTCGAAGATTACCATGTGGGTGATATCATCAGCCACGCGGTGCCCAGAACCATCTCGGGCGGCGAGCGGGCGCTTTATCATGCGCTTTATCCCGCGCGTCACGCGCTTTATTCATCGGATGAGTTCGCGCGTCGTTGCGGTCTGCGGACCGCGCCGATCGACGATCTTGCGGCCTTCCACGTCGTGTTTGGAAAATCGGTTCCCGACATTTCACTGAACGCGGTCGCCAATCTGGGCTATGCCGAATGCAGATTTCTGCAGCCGGTCTATCCCGGCGACACGCTTGCGGCTACTTCCGAGGTGATCGGCGTCAAACAGAACTCATCAGGTAAGACAGGCGTTGTCTGGGTACGCACCACAGGGCGCAATCAGCATGGCGCGCCGGTGCTGTCCTTTGTTCGCTGGGTGATGGTGCGCAAACGCGACGAAAGCGCGCCGGCGCCGCAGGTTGTCGTGCCCGATCTGAAGGGTGTTGTGGCGCCTGATGATCTGATCCTGCCCGAGGGGCTGAATTTCGCGCGCTATGATACCGCGCAGGCCGGCGAGCCGCACCGATGGGGAGACTATGAGGTCGGAGAGAAAATCGACCATGTGGACCGGGTCACAATAGAAGAGGCCGAACATATGCTGGCCACGCGGCTTTGGCAGAACACCGCCAAAGTGCATTTCGATGCGACCGCCCGCCCCGATGGCAAGCGGCTGATCTATGGCGGGCACGTTATTTCGATGGCCCGGGCGCTGTCGTTCAACGGGCTGGCGAACGCACAGATGATCGTTGCCATTAACGCTGGTGCCCATGCCAACCCCTGTTTCGCAGGCGATACAATCTCGGCCTGGTCCGAAGTTCTGGATAAGGCGGAGACCGCAGCGCCCGGGGTCGGCGCGCTGCGTTTGCGTCTGGTCGTGCAGCGGGCCGGGGGCGGGCCTTTTGCCCTGAAGGGTGAGGGTGGCAAATATCTGCCGGATGTTCTGCTGGATCTGGATCTGTGGGCGCTGGTCCCGAAATAACCCCCGCTACGGACGCTGCTGGCCGGACGGCTGCCGGGTGAAACTCAGCGGGCGCAGGGATGCGCCCGGACGCAAAAACAGGCGCCCTCTCCCGGAAAAGGTTAAACTGTGATCACGGGTTTGTATTGTGTGATCACAAAGTGAAAAATTTTATGTGATTGGGTCAAAAAACCGCGCTACTTGGTCGGCGTTGGGCGTGACTCGCCGCATAAAATCGCTATTGATGAAGCACATGCTCTTATCAAGGAGGCTGCCACCATGGCGGATGTAAATCGGGGAAATCGCCCTCTTTCTCCACATCTTACAATATACCGGCCACAACTTACCTCGATGACGTCGATCTTCGTGCGGATCACCGGCAACGCGCTTTTGCTCGCCGGCTTGTTGATTGTCTGGTGGTTGCTGGCGGCCTCAACCTCGGCGCGGGCGTTCGAGATTGCGAACGCGGTGCTGACCTCATGGTTCGGCGATCTGGTGCTCTTGGGCTCGCTCTGGGCGCTTTGGTATCATCTCTTGGGTGGGGTCCGGCATCTGATCTGGGACAGCGGGCGCGCGCTTGAGGTGCCGATCTCGGAAAAGATGGGCCTTGCGATGATCTTTGGCTCGCTCATTCTGACGGCTCTGACCGTTATCGTGATCTGAGGGGCGCAACATGCAGTATATAACAGATCGCAAACGGGCCGAAGGCCTTGGGTCGGCAAAATCGGGAACCAAACATCACTGGCAGATGCAGATCAGCTCGGTCGCGCTGCTGATCCTCGTTCCCTTCTTCGTCTTCACCTTCGGCCCGATACTGGGCGAGGATTACGCGACCGTAACCGCATATTTCGCGCGTCCGTTCCCGGCACTTGTGGCCGCGCTGACGCTTTTGGTGGGCTTTCATCATTTCCGGCAGGGCGTACAGGTCATGATCGAGGATTATACCAGTGGTCTGACCCGGAAATTTCTGATCATCGCGATGGTTTGCATAAGCTATGGTGCGGCGGCGACCGGGGTGTTTGCCCTGATCCGTCTGGCACTTTGATAAGAAGGAGCCTTAAAATTGGCCGCCTATGAACTAATTGATCATGACTATGACGTGGTGGTTGTCGGAGCCGGTGGCGCGGGCCTGCGTGCAACGCTGGGCATGGCCGAGCAGGGGTTGCGCACCGCTTGTGTGACCAAGGTATTTCCCACCCGCAGCCATACGGTGGCCGCGCAGGGTGGCATCGCCGCGTCGCTGGGCAACATGGGCCCCGACAACTGGAAGTGGCACATGTACGACACGATCAAAGGGTCGGACTGGCTGGGCGATAACGACACCATCGAATATGTCACCCGCGAAGCGCCGCGTGCGGTTTATGAGCTTGAACATTACGGCGTTCCCTTTTCCCGCACCGAAGAGGGCAAGATCTATCAACGCCCTTTCGGCGGCCACACATCCGAGTTTGGCGAAGGCCCGGCCACTTCGCGCGCCTGCGCGGCAGCCGACCGCACGGGCCATGCCATGCTGCACACGCTTTACGGTCAGTCGCTGAAACATAACGCCGAGTTCTATATCGAGTATTTCGCGCTTGACCTGATCATGTCCGACAGCGGTGCCTGCGAGGGGATTATCGCCTGGAAACTTGATGACGGAACGATGCATCGCTTTAACGCCAAGATGGTCGTATTGGCGACCGGTGGGGCGGGGCGAACATATTTCAGCGCCACGTCTGCGCATACATGTACCGGTGACGGCGGCGGTATGGTAATCCGCGCGGGCCTGCCTTTGCAGGATATGGAATTTGTTCAGTTTCACCCAACAGGGATATATGGCGCTGGCATGCTCATCACCGAAGGGGTGCGCGGCGAGGGCGGTTATCTGACCAACTCCGAAGGCGAGCGCTTTATGGAGCGTTACGCGCCGACCTACAAAGATCTGGCAAGCCGCGATGTCGTCAGCCGGTGCATGACGCTGGAAATTCGCGAAGGCCGCGGCGTGGGCCCGAAAAAGGACCACATCTATCTGAACCTGAGCCATCTGCCGCCCGAGGTGATCCACGAACGCCTGCCTGGTATCGCCGAAAGCGCCCGGATCTTTGCCGGCGTTGATGTCACGCGCGAGCCGATCCCGGTGCTGCCGACTTGTCACTACAATATGGGCGGTATCCCGACCAATTACTGGGGCGAGGTACTCAATCCCACCAAGGATGATCCCGATGCGGTTGTTCCGGGGCTGATGGCGGCGGGCGAATCCGCCTCGGCCTCGCTGCATGGCGCGAACCGACTGGGAACAAACTCGCTTCTCGATCTTGTGGTAATGGGGCGCGCCACATCGATCCGTGCCGGCGAAGTTATTGACCGCAAAGCGCCCTGTCCCGAACCAGATCAGGCCAAATCGGATGCCATTCTTGAACGGTTCGATCGCATTCGCAATGCCAGCGGCAGCTACGCAACCGCCGATCTTCGTTTGGAAATGCAGCATACCATGCAGAATGATGCGGCGGTGTTCCGCACCCAGCAGTCGCTCGCCGATGGCTGCACTGCCATCAAGGCGGTTTGGGACAAACTGTCGGACGTCAAGGTAACGGATCGTTCGCTGATATGGAATTCGGACCTGATGGAAACGCTTGAGCTGGAAAATCTCATGGCCAATGCGATGACCATCATGTACGGCGCCGAAGCACGTAAGGAAAGCCGCGGCGCTCAGGCGCGCGAAGATTTTCCCGATCGCGATGACAAGAACTGGCGCAAGCACACATTGGCCACGGTCGATCCCTCCGGCGCGGTCAGCCTGACCTATCGCCCGGTTCATGTGGACCCGCTCACCACCTTCAAGGAAGGCGGGATTGACGTGAAAAAGATCGCTCCGAAAGTCAGGGTGTATTGATCCGCCCGGTCACATATCTTTTGCCGCTTGCTGTCTCGGCCTGCGCGCCCGCCCCGGTGTCGGTCGAACGCGCGATGACCGAATGCAGGCGCGAGACGCCACGACCCGGCGGCGTGTCGGGGCAGATGCGCGTCGGGGTCGGCTCGGATGGCCTGCGCAGCGGGTTGAGTCTTGTGATCACAGGCGATGCCCTGCGCTCCCGATCCGCCGAGGAAACCTATGCTCGCTGTGTCAAACGAAAGTCAGGACAATGGCCAGCCGACCATTTGGCTGTGCAATGATGAGCAGAGCGATGGTTATCTGCGCCGGTCCCGCCGGTTATGTGGAAGGATCCTGAATGCGGCGATTTACGCTCCCCATCGTTCTTTTGCTGGCCGCCTGCACGCCGGCGCAGCAGGACGATCTGACCAGACAGGCGGCGAAAAACGCGATCCGCCCGGTGCTTGAACAAAAATTCCCCGGCGTCGCCGCCGGGCCCGCAGCCGATTGCGTGGTTGATAACGCCTCCTCCCAAGAGCTTCTGGCACTGGCCGCCGATGCGGTCACGGGTCCAACCGCTTCGACCGGTCAGATCGTTTCCAATATCGTCTCACGCCCCGAGACGCTTGCATGTCTGGCGACCCAAGGTCTGCCGGTTCTTCTGAAATAGGAGAGAAGAATGGTTCAACTGACACTCCCCAAAAACTCCCGCATGACAACGGGCAAAACCTGGCCGGCACCCGAAGGCGCGACCAACGTCAGAAAGGTAAAGATCTATCGCTGGAGCCCGGACGAAGAAAAAAATCCGTCGGTCGATACATATTTCGTTGATATGGATCACTGCGGGCCAATGGTGCTGGACGTACTGATCAAGATCAAGAATGAGATCGACCCGACGCTGACTTTCCGCCGATCCTGCCGCGAAGGCATCTGCGGCTCCTGTGCAATGAACATCGACGGGATTAACACGCTCGCCTGTATCTATGGCACAGATGAGATCAAGGGCGACATAAAGATCTACCCGCTGCCGCATATGCCGGTGGTCAAAGACCTGATCCCCGATCTTACGCATTTTTATGCCCAGCATGCCAGCATCATGCCCTGGCTGGAAACCAAAACGAACCGCCCGGCCGAAGAATGGCGCCAATCTATAGAGGACCGCAGCAAACTCGACGGGCTATATGAATGTGTCATGTGCGCCTCTTGCTCCACCGCTTGCCCGTCCTACTGGTGGAACAGCGACCGTTATCTCGGGCCGGCGGCGCTTTTGCATGCCTATCGCTGGATCATCGACAGCCGTGACGAGGCAACGGGCGAACGGCTTGACGATCTGGAAGACCCCTTCAAACTTTACCGCTGTCACACGATCATGAATTGCGCAAAAACCTGCCCCAAGGGCCTGAACCCGGCCAAGGCGATTGCCGAGATCAAAAAGATGATGGTCGAACGCACGATCTGAACCAGTGTCAGAATGAGCGCCAGCGGCGCGCGGTTTCTTTTTTTGCACTACGTGCAGACATGCTTCGCATGAGGATATTTTGGCCAAGTGGAAATACCCTTCCATTTGGTCTAAATATCCCCGCCGGAGGCAAATTGCGAGCGTGCGATCGCACGCGAGATAACGGAAATCGCGCGTGCAGCGCGTCATTTGTGTTGACTTATCCACCGAATAACCCCATCTGACCGGCACCCCCATGGCCCCATGCCGCGTGAGCATGGTTGATCGGAAAACGATCCCGGCCGGGGGTGGGCAAGCGAATTAGCCCCAAAAAAACTGGTTCCCATCATCACGCGAGGGGTCCGCCGGTTCCACGGCTTGGGAACAATCCTGTTCCTTGGTCAGGTCGGAGCCGCACTCTGATGCGATGCCGTGCCATAGGGCGCGGCGAACACTCATGCGGGTGCCGATTGGCGCCCGTCAAAAGGATATAGAATGAATTTCTCTGAACTCGGCCTGTCCGAAAAGCTTGTGGCCAAGGTTACTGCCGCAGGGTTGATCAAACCCACCCCGATCCAGGATCAGGCAATCCCGCATGTTCTGAATGGACGCGATCTGATGGGTTTGGCGCAGACCGGCACCGGAAAAACGGCCGCCTTTGGATTGCCGCTGATCGATATGATGATGAGCGCCGGAACCAAGCCCGCCGCGAAATCGGTGCGCGGGCTGATCCTGGCGCCCACGCGCGAGCTGGCCAAACAGATATCTGATAATCTGGGCATTTTCACCAACCGCACCCATCTGCGGGTCGGTCTGGTCGTGGGCGGCGTTTCGATCAACGCGCAGATAAAGCGGCTTGAGCGCGGGACTGATATTCTCGTTGCAACTCCGGGGCGGCTTTTGGATCTTCTTGACCGTGGCGCGGTCATCTTGTCGCAAACGCGGTATCTTGTGCTGGATGAGGCTGACCAGATGTTGGATCTGGGCTTTGTACACGCTCTCCGAAAGATTGCGACTTTTCTGCCTGAAGAGCGCCAGACGCTTTTGTTTTCGGCGACGATGCCCAAGCTGATGGCAGAAATTTCGGCAACCTATCTGACCTCTCCGGTTCGGGTTGAGGTCTCTCCCCCTGGCAAGACGGCGGACAAGGTTTCGCAATCGGTTCACTTTGTGGCGCAGGGCGGCAAACTGCCCTTGCTGAAGGAACTTTTGGGTAAGCACCGCAATGAGTTGGCGCTGGTCTTTGTCCGTACCAAACATGGGGCTGAGAAGATGATGAAGCATCTTGACGCGGAAGGATTTGCGGCCGGCTCGATCCATGGCAACAAAAGCCAGGGACAGCGTGACCGGGCTTTAACCGCGTTCAAAGAGGGGCGCCTGAAGGTGCTGGTGGCGACTGATGTGGCGGCGCGCGGCATCGATATTCCGGATGTGCGGCATGTTTATAATTTCGATCTGCCGAATGTGGCGGAAAATTATGTGCACCGGATCGGGCGAACGGCGCGTGCAGGCAAGGCGGGGGCTGCGATTGCCTTTTGCAGTGATGCTGAGATGAGCGAACTGCGTGCGATCGAAAAGGTCACCGGTCTTAAGATCAAGATCGAGAGCGGCACCCCTTGGGAGACAGGGCGTGAGGCCGGATCTGCTGGCAAGGGTAAGGGCAAACGCGGTGGACCGGGCGGCAAACCGGCAAAGCCGCGGGGTTTTCGTCCGCGCCGGTCAAAGGCCCCGCGTCAACGCAAGGCGGCCTGACGGACTACAAAGCACCGCGTTGGGGCCAGTTACACATTCTGTGACTGTTGCCCGGGCGCGGTGCGCGCTAGCCTGTGGGTGAACAGCCCAAGGATATGCGATGAAGCCTGATACACCTGAGACATCGGCGCCTGATGACGCTAAAGCGCGCCGCGCCGTGGCGCCGGTCATTTGTTATCCCACAGACGGGTTGCCGGCTCCGGATATGGCGCTCTATCGTGCGGCGCGGGCGCAATTATCGCAAACCGATGAGGTGATCGTGCCGCCGCGAGAGGCGCGGATCTTTCATGTCCCTGCCGGGCATTTCTTTCGGATCGAATGCACCGGGGGGCCGCAGGTTGGTGATCTTAATCTCTTTTCTGCCGCGGATCTGACCGAGCGGTTTTATTCGGGGAAAACCCGGGCGCTGCATGGCACGCATCTGAGTACTGGTGATCGGATGTGGTCTTCGTTTCCGCATCTTCGGCCGATGGCGACGGTGACGCATGACACGCTTGACTGGTACGGCTTCGATGAGTTTGGCGGTTCGGTTCATGACGTGATCGGCACGCGGTGTGATCCTTATACGCATCACATGTTGGCAAGTGACGATTACCATCATTGCTGTCATTCGAACCTGATCCGTGCTCTGGCGGCTGAGGGAATGGACCCGAAGATGGCCGAAGGGTTGGTGCATGATGTGCTGAACGTATTCATGTGCACAGGATTTACACGGGATACCGGCCAGTATTTCATGAAGGCAAGCCCGGTCAGGCCGGGTGATTTCATCGAATTTCTGGCCGAGATTGACCTGATTGGCGCGCTCAGCGCCTGTCCGGGTGGCGATTGCGGATCAGAGCATTCAAGCGACGTTGCTGCTTGTCACCCCCTGAAGGTAACCGTTCTGGCAGCGCCCGCTGGCGCCTTGGCCGGCTGGCAAATGCCTGCCGCGAACGGATATCGCGGCGGTCATGGACTTGGCGGCGGATAGTCACTTGTTCGCTTTGGATATTCTGCAAATCCATTGAACTCACCCGTCCCTTGGACGCAAAGTGGTCGGGTCACAAGTGATGAGGGAGGAGCAGATGGACAAAGCGGGTATAGTGGGCGTTGGTGGAATGGGCGGCGGTGTGGCCGACCGGCTTCTGGATCAGGGCTGGCAGGTTACTTTGTGGAACCGCTCCGATGCGGCGCTGGAGCGTTTCAGAGGGCGTCAGGGCGCGCGTATCGTAGCGACGCCGGCCGAAGCGGCCGGTGACGGGTTGGTTGTGTCATTTGTTGCCAATGACGAAGCGCTCAGGGAGGTGACCCTAGGTGAAACCGGAATTCTTGCAGGTCTGACAAAGGGCGGTACGCATGTGTCGATGTCATCGGTCAGCCCCGATCTGATGTCCGATCTCGCCAAGGCGCATCGGCCAGACCACAACCTTGTCGGAGCGCCGGTTTTTGGCCGCCCCGAGGCTGCCGCGGCAGGTAAGCTGTGGATTGCATTGTCCGGCGATGAAAAGGGAAGGGACGCCGCGCTGGCCCTGCTTGAGGCGGTATCACAATCGATCCATTTGTTCGGCGATGCCCCCGAGACGGCGCTGAAGGTCAAGATTGCCGGAAACTTTGTGATCGCCAGCGCGATCGAAGCACTTAGTGAAGCTTTTGCTTTGCTAGAAGGGGCAGGCGCCGATCCGCGAACTTTTCACGAGATGATGAGCGCGTCTATCTTTGGATCGGTCATTCACCAGAATTATGGGCGCATTATCCTTGATGGCGCGTTTCAGCCACCGGGGTTCCGGCTGGAGCTGGGCAAAAAGGATGTCGGGCTGGCCCGTGACATGGCCGCTGAAAGTGGTGTTCAGATGCCCTTTGCCGAGATCCTATGGGACCGGTTTTCCACATCGATGGAAAAGGGTTGGGGTGATGATGACTGGAACGCTATCAGCCGGGTAACCCGAGGGTCCTGACCCTGGGGTGCCGGTTATTCGGCTGCCACCGCCTTGCTGTCCAACAGGCCCACGATGTCGAACATGATGCGGTTCAATTCGAAATCCTTGGGCGTATAGACCCGGGCGACACCCATCTGGCACAGCTTTTGGGCGTCATCCTCGGGGATAATGCCTCCGACAACGACCGGCACATCGGCCAGACCCGCAGCGCCCATCCGTTCCATCAATTCGCCAATCAGCGGAATGTGCGAGCCTGAAAGGATCGACAGGCCGATGACATCGGGGTTTTGCCTGGCAGCGGCGGCAACAATTTCGGCGGGTGTCAGGCGGATGCCTTCATAGGTGATGTCCATGCCGCAGTCGCGTGCGCGCGCCGCGATCTGCTCGGCCCCGTTGGAATGTCCATCAAGACCCGGCTTGCCCACCATAAGCTTCATCCGGTGACCAAGCCGGTCTGACGCAGCCGTTACCGCTTCGCGGATCTCATCGAGGCCTTCGGTCTGGTTGGAGGGGTTTGGGGATACGCCGGTGGGTGCGCGAAACTGTCCGAACACCTGGCGCAGAACATCGCCCCATTCGCCTGTCGTTACCCCGGCGCGGGCGGCTTCGATGGACGGGGGCATGATATTGTCGCCGTTGCGCGCGGCAGCGCGCACCGCGGCGAGGGCGGCTTCGACGGCCCTCTCGTCGCGGGCCACCCGCCATGCCTGAAGGCGGGCAATCTGATCAGCTTCGGCCTTGGAATCGGCGACCATAATGGCATCTTCTCCGGTCGTCAGCGGCGAGGGCTCTGCCTCGGTCCAGCGGTTGACACCGACAACCGTGGTCTCGCCGCTTTCGATGCGGCTCAGGCGCTGGGCGTTGGCTTCGACCAGACGCGATTTCATGTAATCAATCGCCTCGACCGCTCCGCCCATACTGTCGATCTGGGCCAGTTCGGCGCGCGCGCCTGCCTTGAGTGCCTCGACTTTCTTGGTCACAGCGGGGTTACCGTCAAAAAGATCGCCATATTCCAGCAGGTCGGTTTCATAGGCCAAAATCTGCTGCATTCTCAGCGACCATTGCTGGTCAAACGGCCGTGGCAGGCCCAAGGCTTCGTTCCATGCGGGCAGTTGCACGGCGCGGGCGCGGGCGTTTTTGGACAGCGTCACGGCGAGCATTTCCAAGAGGATCCGGTAGACGTTGTTTTCCGGCTGCTGTTCAGTCAGGCCAAGCGAATTGACCTGAACGCCATAGCGGAAGCGGCGGTATTTAGGCTCTTCGATACCATAGCGCTCGCGCGTGATTTCGTCCCACAGTTCAACAAAGGCCCGCATCTTGCACATCTCGGTGACAAAGCGGATGCCGGCGTTCACGAAAAAGGAAATGCGCCCCACCATGGCCGGAAAATGCGCGTCCGGAACCTTGCCGCGCAGATCGTCCAGAACGGCGGTTGCCGTCGCCAGTGCAAAGGCAAGCTCCTGCTCGGGCGTCGCGCCCGCCTCCTGCAAGTGATAGGAACAGACATTCATCGGGTTCCATTTGGGCAAATGCTCGCGGGTGTAGGCGGCAACATCCGTAATCATGCGCAAAGATGGCTGTGGCGGACAGATGTAGGTGCCGCGCGACAGGTATTCCTTGATGATATCATTCTGAACCGTGCCCTGCAGGGCCGTAACATCCGCGCCCTGTTCTTCGGCCACCGCGATATAAAGCGCCAGAAGCCATGGGGCGGTGGCGTTAATGGTCATCGAAGTGTTCATCTGATCCAGCGGGATCTGATCGAACAATGTGCGCATATCACCCAGATGATTAATCGGAACACCGACCTTGCCGACCTCGCCCGCCGCAAGCTCATGATCGCTGTCGTAACCTGTCTGGGTTGGCAGATCGAAGGCAACCGACAGGCCGGTCTGACCTTTGGCCAGATTTCCACGGTAAAGCGCATTTGAGGCTTTGGCCGTCGAATGGCCGGCATAGGTTCGAAACAGCCAGGGGCGATCTTTGGTCGGGGTTGCGGTCATGGCGATATCCGGCTTCGGGTAATTTAGTTGCGGGTCCATAGGTTTTTTCGCAAGAAGTGTTTAAGCATGGTTTCTGCGCTGCGGCAAGGGCCGAGCCGGTAAAACCTGTCATCAAAACTTCAGGCAATATTTGTCTGCCCGTCACAGTGGCGTGAAAAACCCGTTTTTATGTTTGGTTTGCTATAAAGGGAGAATGACATGGGGACGTGTCGTTTATTGAAAACCGCTCTTATGGGCAGTGTGGCTGCCGCCGGATTCGGTGCGGTTGCCATGGCCGGTGAAATTTCCAAGGTCGAATGGGTCGGCTCGAACGCGCCTTCGACGGTTCAGGAAATGTCAAAGATGTTCACCACGGCCAAGGCCCGTACCACCTATAAGGACGGCACGACCAAAGAGAGCGCACTGGCTTATGAGATGCTGTTTGGTAGCCAGACCCGGGTTGGAAGCAATGTGAATGCGGCCGGAACGCTTTATGATCAGTTCATGAAGCCGATCGCGGACCCCACCGCATCCGGCAAGGCGCTGATCAATCAGACGCCGGACGGTTCGGCGCTGATGGAAGTTGGCGGAAAGCTCTATCATCTGTCCAATTACGAATACAGCTGGCTTTTGGCCGATGGCACGTCGAGCCGTGACAAGCTGGGTGGCATTCTGCCGTCGTCGGTTGTTCTGACAGAGGTTGCACAGGACCCCGCGACCGGAAAACTGACGGCTGTTACCCAGCAGGCGGTCGATTTTGGCGGGGTCGGCGGGCTGACGGTTGCCTGTAATGCCACCGTCACGCCATGGGGTACATTCCTGACGTCATCGGAAAACTACAGCGCTGATGCGCGCGCGATTGAAGCCGACCGCACCGCCGGCAAGCCCGATGCATTGGCTGCGATGACTTCGCTCTATTTTGGCAACCGCCGCCAGGCCTCGCCCTACGAGCAGGGTGTTCTGCCTGAAATAACCGTCCTGCCCGGCGGGCAGACACAGGTGGTCAAGCATTATGCCGTTGGCCGGGGCACCTATGAGATGGCGCAGGTCATGCCCGATCAGCGTACTGTTTTCGGCCCGCATGATGGCACCAACAAGCCCTTCACCATGTTCGTGGCCGACCGTCCTGGAGATTTGTCTTCGGGCACGCTTTATGCCGCGAAGCTGAGCCAGACATCGGATCAGCACGGCGGCACGTTCGAGATCAAATGGATCAAACTGGGCCATGCCAATGACGCCGAGTTGAAGGCAATGGTCGATGGCGGGATCAAATGGTCGGACATCTTTCATGATGCGGGCAAGCCGGCGCCGGACCATAAGGAAGTCTATGTCGGCTCTGACAAACAGGCCGAGTATCTGACGGTCAAGAACGAAAAGGCCGCCGCTTTCCTTGAGACCATGCGTTATGCCGGCATCAGGGGCGCAACGACCGAGTTCCGCAAGGCCGAAGGTCTGGCTTTTGATCCTGAGGGCAAGCGAATGTTCTTCGCAATCTCGGATATTGATAAAGGCATGAAGGCGGGCAAAGGCTCGGGCGATGCAGGCGATCAGATCCGTTTGGCAAAAGTGGACGCTGGCGCGGTGTATGAGCTCCCGGTGGCAGGGGGGCAGACCGACACCGATGGCAATATGATCGACAGTGACTATGTGGCTGTGTCGATGTCTGTGCCGCAAGGATTGCTTGGCGTGGATCTGGCCGAAGCTGATGCGATGGGCAACAAGGCCGATACGGGCCGTATCGCTAACCCTGACAACCTCTACTGGTCGGCCCAATACCGGACACTGTTTGTGGGTGAAGATTCGGGTATGCATCTGAACAATACCCTCTGGGCCTGGCAGGATGGGCTTTCGGCGCCCGTGCCGCTGCTTTATGCGCCGGCCGGAGCCGAGTTCACCGGCCTGCGCGTGCAGGAAAACATCAGCGGTTTTCCCTATGCTTTGACCAACGCCCAGCATGTGGGTGACTTCAAGCCCAAGGAAAATGCCAAGCTGAAAGCAGTGATGGAAGAGATCAAATCCCAGTGGCAGGACCGCCAGCAGGCGCCGACGGGATATATCACTGGAATGCCCGAAGTGGTGAAGCCGGCGGGGTGATCCGGCGCTACCTGTTTGGGCCTCTCTTGGCGTCAACATTCGAGAAGAAGAAACCCGCCTCAAAAGGGCGGGTTTTTTGTGTGGAGGCGTTGAGGGGGCGCTGCCCCGCCGCCCTGCGGGCGGCCCCCGGAGGTATTTGCGCAAAGAAGAAGAGCAGCGCGCCGGTAGGCCGGTACCGGCAGGGGTGCGTGTTGCGCGGATTTCATATGCCGGGATTGCAGCGCGACTCGTGGGACATAAAATTACAAAATTGCGTCAATAAGGGTTGCAAAGTTGCGCATGCAATTTTATCTCTCACTGCGACGGAGAAATGATTCTGCATGTGCGAAAGGATGAGGTTCGTGATGGCGCTGGATACACAACCTGCAATTGTCAGCTATGATGCCCCGGTCAGGGACCTTTACGAAGTGGGGGAAATGCCGCCGCTTGGGCATGTTCCCGAAACGATGTACGCATGGACAATCCGGCGCGAGCGCCATGGTGAGCCGACGCAGGCCTTTGAGGTTGAGGTGGTCAAGGTGCCGCGACCCGATAGCCATGAGGTGTTGGTCATGGTTATGGCTGCGGGCGTTAATTATAACGGTGTCTGGGCTGGTCTGGGCGTTCCGATCAGCCCCTTTGATGTGCATAAGGCAGACTATCATATCGCCGGGTCGGATGCGGCGGGGATCGTTTGGGCGGTCGGTGACAAGGTTAAGCGGTGGAAGGTTGGCGACGAGGTCGTGATCCATTGCAATCAGGATGACGGTGACGACGAGGAGTGTAACGGCGGCGATCCGATGTTCTCGGAAAGTCAGCGGATCTGGGGGTATGAGACGCCCGACGGGTCATTTGCGCAGTTCACTTCTGTGCAGTCGCAGCAACTTATGCGGCGTCCGCAGCATCTGACCTGGGAGGAGAGCGCGTGTTACACGCTCACGCTGGCGACCGCCTATCGGATGTTGTTTGGCCATCGTCCGCATACCCTGAAGCCGGGGCAGAATGTTCTGGTCTGGGGCGCCTCGGGGGGGCTGGGATCGTATGCTATTCAGCTGATCAATACCGCCGGGGCGAATGCCATCGGCGTCATCAGCGGCGAAGACAAGCGCGAATTTGTCATGTCGCTTGGTGCCAAGGGCGTGATCAATCGCAAGGATTTCGATTGCTGGGGCCAGATGCCTACGGTGAACACGCCCGAGTACAAGAAGTGGTTCGGAGAGGCGCGCAAGTTCGGCAAGGCGATCTGGGAGATCACCGGCAAGGGCAATAATGTCGATATGGTCTTTGAGCATCCCGGCGAGGCAACCTTTCCGGTCTCGACATTTGTTTGCAAAAGGGGCGGTATGGTTGTCATCTGTGCTGGCACGACCGGCTATAACCTGACGCTGGACGCCCGTTATCTGTGGATGCATCAAAAGCGTGTTCAGGGCAGCCATTTTGCGAATCTTAAACAAGCCAGCCAGGCCAATCAGCTTATGCTGGAGCGGCGCCTTGATCCTTGCATGTCCGAGGTGTTCGCCTGGGCCGATATTCCCGGCGCGCATATGAAGATGCTCAAAAACGAGCATAAGCCGGGCAATATGGCGGTTTTGGTGCAGTCGCCGCGTACGGGGCTACGAACCTTTGCCGATGCATTGGCGCGGTAGGGCCTGAGCTGACCTGATTCAAAGGGACCTTCCCGGACGCTGATTCTTCCCGGTCGCGGGTGGGTACCTTTTGCCGTCTCCGTCAGTTTTCATGGGTTGCATGGGGTTGGAGACATCTCCCTCACTATTTTTGGGGAGTATTAATTCGCGAATTACGTCATTTTGGCTCACATGCTATGGTTGTGTTAAGACTTCGTTAACCAATCCTAAAGAGAGTCACACATGAAGAACGACTGGATATTGGACGTGCTGGCGGACCTGAAAATGTTCGCCAACAAGAACGGTCTTGTAGCATTGGCAGAACAGCTCGACGATACGACGCTGGTTGCCGCGACCGAGCTTGCGTCGCTATGGGGGAAGGTGCCGCTTGCGGCCGAGTTTGATGTCAAAGAGGCTGCAGTCTGCACTGGAGAATATCGGACGGGTGACAACGCTTGAGGCGTTGCAGGATGAGATCATCGCGCTGCGCGATTTCTTCTGCATCAAGCATCTGATCTATCATTCGGTCAATTCAACGGGCGAGCAATATGCGGCGCTGACCTATGATCCGGCCTGGGTCGAACGGTATCTGGAAAAGGACTATGGCCGGGTCGATCCGGTGGTTCTGGGGTGTTATCAGCGGTTTCATCCCGTGGACTGGAAAAAGCTGGACTGGTCGTCAAAAGCGGCCCGGGCATTTCTTGCCGAGGCGATTGAATATGGTGTCGGAAATCAGGGGTTTTCGATACCTATCCGTGGCCCAAGGGGGCAGTTCGCCCTGTTTACGGTCAGTGATGACGCAAGTGATGACGACTGGGCGCAATTTACCGAAAAAAACGTAACCGATCTGATCCTGGTTGCGCATTTCGTCAATCAAAAGGCGCTTGAAATCGAAAGGGGCACCGATATGGCGCCCGAACAGCAGCTGTCGCCGCGCGAGACTGATGCCCTGACATTACTTGCGATGGGATATAGCCGTGCTCAGGCAGCTGACAGCCTTTCGATTTCCGAACACACCCTGCGTGTCTATATCGAGGCCGCGCGCTTCAAGCTGGGGGCGATGAACACCACCCATGCCGTTGCGCGGGCAATGTCGCGCGGGCTTTTGGTGGTTTGACCGGGCACAACCGGCACCAGCGTACGGTGCGATAGGCAGCTTTTAACGATTTCTGACTAGCTCTTTTGCCCCATCAGGTCAGCAACCGGGGGGCGCCATGATCCGCTATATTTATGCCGATGAACTGAAAAACTTTCCCAAACTGCGCGACACGATGTTTCGTGACCGGGCTGATCAGTTCAGGGCGAGATTGGGCTGGGATGTCACGGTAAATGAGAAGGGTCAGGAAAAGGACCATTATGACGAGGAGAACCCGCTTTACGTCATCTGGCAGTGTCCCGATGGCTGCCATGGCGGTTCGATGCGTTTTTTTTTTGCCGACAACCGGGCCAACGATGGTCAATGACCATTTCACACATCTCACGGACGGGGTGACAATCCAAAGCCAGTCGATTTGGGAATGCACCCGGTTTTGTCTGGCGCGCGGCGCGTCGGCCCGGGTCTCTGCCGCTCTGATGCTGGGCGGTGTCGAACTGGGTCTTGGGTTCCATCTGAGCGATGCGATCGGTGTCTTTGACGCCCGGATGATGCGGATATATCGCCGGCTGGGCTGGTCGCCCACGGTTCTGGGCAGACAGGGGCAAGGCCGCGAGACGGTCTGTGTCGGGCTCTGGCAGTTTTCAAGCGAAATTCGTGAAAACCTGATCCTCCGGGCGGGACTTAGCGCCGAGATTTCCAGGCTTTGGTTCGCTCGGGCCTTTGGCGACGCCAGGGACCGGATGGTCGCGGCCTGAACCCTCTGGCTCTTCGGCAGGTTGGGCCCTATGGTCGCCGCCATGGCGATTTCAACCATTCAGTTTTCCGAGGATCAGGCCGAGGCGTTTGACCGCGTGACAGAGGTTTTGCGCGGTGCAGGCGTTGATCTGGATGCCGGCGTTCTGATGCCTCAGGCTGAAGAGCGGCAATCGGTTTTGGCGGTCATCGGCAAGGCCGGATCAGGTAAAACCATGCTCCTGGCGCGTCTCGGTGAGGCGCTGGAAGAGGCGGGGGTTGAAACGGTTTCGGGCGATTACGAGGGGCGCAGGCGAAAAGACCGACGCACCCTTGCGATCTTGGCACCCACAAACAAGGCCACCTCGGTGCTGCGAAATCAGGGCGTTCCGGCAACCACAATCCACCGCATCCTTTACACCCCCGTTTACGATCCGGACTACGAGCGGATTGCCGAATGGCTGGCCGGCAATGGTGAGCGGCCCGAGATCGAGGGGCTGACAGATGCGGCGCTGGACCGGGCAGCCGAGTTTTACAAGGCCAACAAATCCATACCCGGCGCGCTTGCAACAGCCGGCCTTCGCGGGTCGGACTTTATCACCGGCTGGAAACGTCGCGAGGACCCTCTCGACATTGGTTTTGTCGACGAAAGTTCGATGCTGGACGAGCGTCAGTTCGAAGATCTGCGCGAGATTTTTCCGACGCTCATCCTGTTTGGCGATCCCGCGCAGCTTGCGCCGGTCAACCAGTCGGGAACCATGGTGTTCGAGGGGCTGCCAGAGCCGCGCAAACTGATCCTGCACCGAATTCACCGGCAGGCCGGCGATAGCCCTATCCTCGATCTGGCACATGCGCTGGCCGATGACAGCATCGGCTTTGAAGACTTTGAGCGGCTGGTCGAAGAGGTCGCAGGCCGCGATGACCGGGTGGTTCTGGCCCAGCGGGTCGAGGCCGATCTGATGGCGCGCTCGCCGGTTCTGGTCTGGCGCAATGTGACGCGGATCAAACTGATCAACGCCTTTCGCGCGGCCCATGGGGCGCCGCCGGATGCGCTGTTGCCGGGTGAGCCTCTGATCTGTGACGGGATCGAGTTGCCGCTGAAACACCGTAAAAAGCGCATTGATCTTGAGGCGCGCGGCCTGATCAAGGGCGCGCAGGTGATCTATCTCGGGCCGGGCCGCAAACCGGGTTTTTCGCGGCTCCATGTCATGGGCGCCGAAGATCCACAGGTCAGCGCCGCCTCGATCGTCAAGATCGAGATGCCGGGCGAGGAAGAGCCCTTTATCCCATTTGCCGCGCGGATGGGCGCCGCTTTTTTGCACGGCGCGGCCGTGACCATTCACAAGGCGCAGGGAAGCCAGTGGGAGAATGTGCAGGTCTTTGCGCCTGACATCTGGGCGGCGGCACGCGCGGGCCGGATCGAAGCGGGACTGCCGCTTTGGAAAAGGCTGAGCTATGTGGCGATCACCCGCGCGCAGGAGCGGCTTTTCTGGGTGACCCGCAATCGTCTGGCGCGCCCCAGTGGGCCGTTGGTTGTTGACGATCTGAAAGCCGCGCCCGCACCATTGGCCCTGCAGGGGGAGGAGTTGTGATGAAAAGCATTCTTATAACCGGCGCCAGTTCGGGCATAGGCCATGCCACGGCGGTGGAATTTCTGAACGCCGGTTGGCGCGTGGGCCTGCTTGCGCGACGGGCAAGGCCGCTGGAGGATCTTGCCGCCAGTTATAGAAGCGCCGTCGTTCTGCCCGCCGATGTCACCGACGCCGCCGCGATGGAAGCTGCGTTCGAACGCTTTGTGCAAAAGGCGGGGCGGCTTGATGCTGTGTTCAACAACGCCGGAATTTTCGGCCCCTCCGCCCCGATTGACGAGATCGCGCTGGCCGATTGGGAAAAGGTCTTGGCCGTCAATCTTGGCGGTATGTTCATCACTGCCCGGCTGGCCTTTGCCCAGATGCGACGCCAGTCGCCGCAGGGTGGCAGGATCATTAACAACGGATCGCTTTCGGCGCATAACCCGCGCCCCGGCTCGGTCTGTTACACGACCACGAAACACGCCGTTACCGGCCTGACGCGAAGCCTCTCGCTGGACGGGCGCGCATTTGATATCGCCTGCGGTCAGATCGATATCGGCAATGCGAAAACCGAACTGGTCGAAAAGCTTCAGGCCAAGGCCGCTGCCGAAAATCCGGGCGCTGCGCCCTCGCCGACTATGGACGTTGCGGACGCCGCGCGATCGGTGCTGCATATGGCAAGCCTGCCGCCAAGCGCGAATGTTCAGTTCATGACCGTCATGGCCACCAAAATGCCCTATATCGGCCGGGGATAGCCCCGCCCGGGCAATCAGCTGCGCAGATAACGGAAGAACGCTGAGGCGGTCCAGCCGGCGGCGATGGCGATCATAATCGACATGATGCCGTAGATCAGCGGCTGCCGCCGCGCCAGATTATAGATCCAGCGTTCAAAGCCGACTTTGCGGACATTGATGAAAGTCTTGTAGGTGCCCACCACGCGTTTGTTCCGCGTCAGGAAGATCCGCGTTGTATAGATCCCTTCGACAAGGTTCGACGGCAGCGAGAAATTGGTCCGGAACAGGGTGCCGTCGAATAGAACGGTTTCATATTCCTGCAGTTTGTAAAGCTTGTTCGCCTCGCGGATACGTATCAGCGCCTTGGTGAAGGCCGCCGAATTGGCGACATTGGACGGCGCCCCGACCGAGCGGATCGCGCGGGGGATCGATATTTTGTGGCGCAGATCTTCGGTCGCGGCTAGAATATCGTTCAGAGCGCGGGTTGTGGAAATGGCATAAAAGCTGGGCGCCTGATCAACTTCTACGGCGCGCGTGTTGATCCAGATCCCCGCCACCTTTTGCTTGCGGCGGACCACCACCCGTTGTTCGGGGCCCGACAGGGTGATGATGACATCCAGCGGCTCAATCTGTTCAGGCGGGCGTTCGTATTTGATCGCCCCGAAGACCAGAATTTCCGAGCCGTCAAAATTGGCGGTGATCGAGACGCGATTTTGCGACAGGGCGGCAACCACCTCTTCGGCGCGGGCGGCGGCACTGGTCAACAGCAGCAGGGCAATGACAAAACGGATCACTGGCTGGCTCCGACGACTGAGACAGAGTAGGGCTCGGCCGGTTGCAGCAGCAGATCCAGCGCCAGCTTTCCGCAAACCACGATGACCAGCAGTGCCAGAAGAATGCGCAATTGCTCGGCCTTCAGGCGCAGGCCCATCTGGGTGCCAAACTGCGCCCCGATCACACCGCCGACGATCAGGACCAGCGCCAGCGGCATATCGACGGTATAGTTTGTCGTTGCGTGCAAAATGGTGGTGAAGGCGGTTACAAAGATGATCTGAAACAGTGAGGTGCCAACAACGACCTTCGTCGGCATGCCCAGAATATAGATCATCGCAGGAACCATGATGAAGCCGCCGCCCACACCCATGATGGCCGCGAGTACCCCCACGGCAAGGCCGACAATCAGCGGCGGGATTGCCGAAATATAAAGGCCCGAGGTGCGAAACCGCATTTTGAACGGCAGTTTTTGTATCCAAGGGCGGCTGCCCCGCTTGGCGCGCGGTGCCGGTGGGCGTTTGGATTTGCGGATGGCGTTCAGGCTTTCGATCAGCATCAGCGTGCCGATGATGCCCAGAAAGACGACATAGCTCAGCTGTACCAATAGGTCGACCTGACCCAGAGCTTTGAGAATGTTGAACACCTGCACGCCGAAAGCGGCGCCGATCAGGCCGCCGATCAGCAAAACAAAACCCATTCTCAGATCGACGGTCCGTCGCCTGAAATGGGCCAAGACGCCGGAAAAAGAAGATGCGACGATCTGATTTGCGCCGGTGGCGACAGCGACAGCAGGCGGAATGCCGATGAAAAACAACAGTGGCGTTATCAAGAACCCGCCGCCGACGCCGAACATGCCGCTCAAAATACCGACGACACCCCCCAAACCGATTAGCAGGAAGATATTGACCGACACCTCGGCAATAGGGAGATAAATTTGCATGTGCAGAATTCCAAAGACGTGGCAGTGGATTACAAAATGTCGCAGGCAACTGATAGGGGGTAACCTGCGACAAATCGGATCGAATGTCAGCCTTTTTGCCCGCAGCAGGTCACATTATCGCGCGCTGGGCTCTTTGTAGCAAACTAATGCTGGTTGTGAAGGAACCGTCGCAGAATTTTTTCCAGTTTCCGCGCGCCGATCGGGGCCATCGCCTTGGTGTGTTCATGGCTGATGTTTTCATCGCTCATCCCCGCCGCCATATTGGTGATGGTCGATATCGCCGCCACCCGCAGCCCAAGAAAACGGGCCAGTATCACCTCGGGGACGGTCGACATTCCCACCGCATCCGCGCCCAATGTGCGGATCGCCCGGATTTCAGCGGGGGTTTCAAACGACGGGCCCGAATACCAGGCATAGACGCCTTCGGGCAGGGCGATATCCTCGGCCAGGGCGGCATCGCGCAGCGCGGCGCGCATCTGCGGATCATAAGCCTCCGTCATCGGCACAAAACGCGCGTCCGTCAGCTCGCCAATCAGGGGGTTTCGGCCCGAAAAATTGATGTGATCTGACAAAAGCATCAAATCACCGGGGGCAATATCGGTCCGGGTAGAGCCGGCGGCGTTGGTCACCAGAAGCTGCCCGGCGCCCAATGCGCGCAAAACCTCAAGCGGCAGGCGCATCGCATCGCCGCGCCCGCTTTCATAGTAATGCGCCCGTCCGCCAAAGATCGCGACCCGCACACCTTCCAGATCGCCAATCACCAGTTTTGGGTTATGGCCCGACACGCCGGGTTGCGGGAATCCCGCCAGATCGCTGTAAGCGATTGCGGTGCCGTCGATCCCATCGGCCAGATGACCAAGGCCCGAGCCAAGGATCAGACCGGCCGCAACAGGTTCCGGCCCTGCAATGCCGCGGATCTGCTGTGCCAGCGCCTCAGCGTTCTTTGACATAAGGCTCGCCTCCGGCGCGGGGTGGGATGGCCTTGCCGACAAATCCGGCCAGGATGATGACGGTCAGGATATAGGGTAGGGCCTGCATGAATTGCACCGGAAGATTGACGCCCAGAATATCAATGTTCTGATACCGCGTGCCAAGCGCGTCCAGCAGGCCAAACAGAAGCGTTGCGCCAAGCGCCTGCCAGGGGCGCCATTTTGCGAATATCAGCGCGGCCAGCGCGATAAAGCCGCGCCCGGCCGACATTTCCTTGACAAAGCCTGCCGAAAACCCGGTGGAGAGATAGGCGCCGGCCAGACCGCAAAGAATGCCCGCGATGATAACCGCCGTATAGCGAAGCCGGGTTACCGACACGCCGGCGGTATCCACAGCGCCGGGGTTTTCACCCACAGCGCGCAGGCGCAGGCCGAAACGGGTTCGAAACAGGACATACCATGTCAGCGGCACTGCCAGCAGCGCCAGATAGACAAGGATCGTATGCCCGGACAAAACCTCGGTATAGATCGGGCCGATCACCGGAATTGCCCCGATCGTATCGGTCAGAGGCAGGGTGATCGGGTTGAACCGGGCCGCGCCCGACAGTTGCGGCGTTCGCCCGCCCTGCTGAAACCAGTCCTCGGAAATAAGGACCGTAAGGCCGGCGGCCAGAAAGTTGATGGCAACGCCCGAGATCAACTGATCACCGCGAAAGGTGATCGAGGCGAGCCCATGCAAAAGCGCCAGAACGACCGAGGCGGAAATTCCCGCCATGAGCCCGATCCAGACCGAGCCGGTGGTGGCGGCGATGGCGGCGGAAAAGAAGGCGGCGATCAGCATCTTGCCTTCCAGCCCGATGTCAAAAATGCCCGAACGTTCACTGAACAGCCCCGCCAGACAGGCCAGCAACAGGGGCGTGGCCAGGCGAAGCGTCGAATCGAGGATTTGCAGAAGCGTCAGAAAATCCATCACCCGGCCTTTTTCTTCAGTCTCAGAAACAGCTTTTCAACCGGCATCCTGACCATGTTCTCAAGCGCCCCGGTAAAGAGGATCACCAAGGCCTGAATGACAAGGATCATCTCGCGACTGACGGCGGGGATCTCGAACTCAAGCTCGATACCGCCCTGGGTCAGAATGCCGAAAAGGATGGCGGCAAGAAATACTCCCAGAGGATGCGAACGGCCCATAAGCGCCACTGCGATGCCGACAAAACCGGCGCCCTGAACGCTGTCTATGACCAGACGCTCGGCTTCGCCCATGACCGCGTTGATCCCCATCAGCCCGGCCAGCGCCCCGGAAATCAGCATGGCGATCATGGTGATACGGAAAGGGCGGATGCCGGCATAGACCGCCGCCGCTTCGGAGTGGCCATAGGCGCGGATCTCATAGCCAAGCCGTGTCCGCCAGATCAGCGCCCAAACCCCGAAACAACAGATCACCGCCAGAAGAAAGGCGATGTTCAGTGGCGCAAATTTGTTGAACGGGATCCCGAACCAGCCCAGCACCTCATAGGCATTGGGCAGGTGTGCGCCCTTGGGAAAGGCTGCGGTCTCCGGCGCCATCGAGCCGGGAACCTTCAGCACATTCACCAGAAGATAGACCAAAAGCGCCGAGGCGATAAAATTGAACATGATCGTGGTAATCACGATGTGGCTGCCCCGGCGGGCCTGCAGATAGGCGGGAATGGCCGCCCATGCGGCCCCAAAGACCGCTCCGCCAAGGATCGCAAAGGGCAGGGCCACCGTCCAGTGCGGCCAGTTGACAGAAAGGCTAACCAGCGCGACGCCCAGACCGCCAATTGCCGCCTGCCCTTCGCCGCCGATGTTGAACAGGCGGGCATGAAAGGCCACCGAAACAGCAAGGCCGGTAAAGATGAAATTGGTGGCGTAAAAGAGCGTATAGCCCCAGCCACGGGTCGATCCGACAGCGCCGTCAAGCAGGATGCCAATCGCTTCGATCGGGTTTTCACCGATATAGAGGACCACAAGGCCCGAGACCAGAAGAGCCAGAATCAAGTTGATCAGCGGGATCAGAATGACATCCGCCCATTTCGGCATCGTGTCCATTTCAGCCCCCCTTCAGCATCCCGGCCATCATCATGCCCAGCTCTTTTTCGTCAGTCTGTGCTGGCAATCGTTCGCCCATGATCTGGCCGTCAAACATCACCGCAATCCGGTCCGACAGCGATAGGATTTCGTCAAGCTCGACCGAGACCAGAAGGATCGCCTTGCCCTGATCGCGAAGCGCCACGATTTGCTGATGGATGAACTCGATAGCCCCGATATCGACCCCGCGCGTTGGCTGGCCGACCAGCAAAAGATCCGGGTTGCGTTCGATTTCGCGGGCCAGAACCAGCTTTTGCTGATTGCCGCCGGAAAAGCTTTTGGCTTTCAGGCGCGGATCGGGGGGGCGAACGTCGAAACGCTCCATCTTTTTGGCGGTGTCGGCGCGGATCGCGTCATTGTCCATCAACAGACGGGATTTTTGATAGGCCGGGTCATGATGATAGCCGAATGCGGTGTTTTCCCATGCCATGAAATCCATGATCAGGCCAAGCCGCTGGCGGTCCTCGGGAACATGGGAAATGCCGCGGGCGCGGCGCGACTGACCATCCGAGAACCGGCCGGTCAGGTCTATTTCTTCACCGTTCAGCCGCACGTGGCCCGTGCCTGCCGTGATGCCGCCCAAAGCGGCTAAAAGCTCGGACTGGCCGTTGCCTGCCACTCCGGCGACGCCCAGAATTTCGCCTGCGCGCACGTTGAGGCAGACGTCTTTCAGCCGCTGCACCCCGTCGATATCCGTGACCGACAGGTTTTCGACCTCAAGAACGGTTTTGCCTGGTGTGGCGGGTTTTTTATCGACCCGCAGCAGAACCTTGCGCCCAACCATCAGCTCGGCCAGATGCTCGGGGCTGGTTTCTGCGGTTTTGACGGTGGCGGTCATCTCGCCGCGGCGCATGACGCTGACGGTATCGGTGACCTCCATGATCTCGCGCAGTTTGTGAGTGATCAGGATGATGGTCTTTCCCTGTTCTTTCAGCCCCTTGAGGATCCGGAACAGGTGATCGGCTTCGGCCGGGGTCAGAACCCCGGTGGGTTCATCAAGGATCAGGATCTCGGCCTGACGATAGAGCGCTTTGAGGATCTCAACCCGTTGCTGCATGCCCACGCCGATATCTTCGATCAGCGCGTCAGGATTGACGTTCAGCTCGTATTCACGCGCCAGTTCCACCAGAAGTTTGCGCGCTTTGGCCAATGAGGGCGTCAGCCGTGCGCCGCTTTCAGCGCCCAGAACCACATTTTCCAGAACGGTAAAATTCTCGACCAGTTTGAAGTGCTGGAATACCATGCCGATACCGGCGCTGATTGCGGCCTGACTGTTGGGGATTTCGGTCTTTTGGCCGCGGATCAAAACCTCGCCGGCGTCGGCTTTGTAAAAACCATAGAGGATCGACATCAGGGTCGATTTACCTGCGCCGTTTTCACCGATGATGCCGTGGATCGTGCCCGGCATGACGCGGATCGAGATGTCCTTGTTGGCCTGCACGGGGCCGAAGGCCTTGGAGATGCCGACAAGCTCGATCGCGGGTTCAGTGGAAAGGGCGGCCGCATCGGGCCGCCCTTCTGTCGTTTGCATCGCCATGTGGCTTACATCGTTTCCACGGGGCAGCTGTCGTCGGACATGTAATCATGCACCTTGATGTCGCCTGCGATGATCGCAGCCTTGGCGGCTTCGACAGCGGCTTTCATCTCGGGTGTGATCAGCTTCTCGTTATACTGGTCCAGAGCATAGCCAACGCCATTGGCCTTCAGATCCAGAACCTTGATCCCGGGCTCGAAGTTGTCCACGCCTTTGGAAAATACGTCGAAAACAGCATTGTCGACGCGCTTCATCATCGAGGTCAGAACCTTACCCGGGTGCAGGTAGTTTTGGTTGCTGTCAACGCCGATCGACAGGATGCCCTCATCGGCGGCGGTTTGCAGAACGCCTACGCCAGTGCCGCCGGCAGCGGCATATACAACATCCGAACCCTGGCTGATCTGGGTGCGGGTAATCTCACCGCCTTTAACCGGATCGTTCCATGCAGCCGGGGTTGTACCGGTCATGTTCTCGATGATCTTGGCTTTGGGATTCACTGCCTTTACGCCCTGGGCATAGCCGCAGGCAAAGCGGCGGATCAGCGGAATATCCATGCCGCCGACAAAGGAGACCGTGCCGGTTTTCGAGGCCATGCCGGCCAGCATACCCACCAGATACGAGCCTTCCTGTTCGGTGAAGACAATCGATTCGACGTTGGGCTGGTCGACCACCATATCGATGATCGCGAATTTGGTGTCCGGATAATCCGGTGCGACTTTGTCAAGCGTCGAGGCATTGGCAAAGCCAAGAACGACAACGGGGTTTGCACCTGATTCGGCCATGCGGCGCATCGACTGTTCGCGCTGCGCCTCGGACTGAAGCTCGGTCTCTTTGTATTTGCCGCCGGTTTTTTCGATCCAGCGCTTGGCGCCGTTATACGCGGCCTCATTAAAGGATTTGTCAAATTTGCCACCAAGGTCGATGATGAGGCCCGGATCGGCCAGAGCCGCACCAGCACTGAGTGCAACGGCGGCGGCAGCGCCGAAGAATTTGGTCATCAGGGTCATGAGTTTCTCCCGGTTCTAGGTTGTCGGTGTTGTCAGGGCTATTTCGCCCGGTACCGTTTTTATAGGCAGATCGCCACGGATCATCCGCAATTAAGGACGGAGGTGCCGGGAAGGGTCAATAGGTTTTAACCTGTTGAAGGTCGGGTTTTTCGGCCTTTTCCTGTGGATAAGCCGAATGACGTCCCGTTATTTCAACATAAGGCTCTTTTTTAAAACAATTGCATCAACCGGGGCGGTGCCCGCACGTTTGTAATAGTTCCGCCTGAGCCCGATTTGCCGGTACCCGGCGCCGGCGTAAAGCGCCTGCGCGGCGGCGTTGTCGGCCGCAACTTCCAGAAAAATCATCTCGGCGCCATCTGCGGCCGCCTTTTGTTCCAGCTCAGCCAACAAGGCGGCCCCATGCCCTTGCCGGCGCATGGCCGGATCAACGGCAATGGTCAGAATTTCCGCTTCGCCGGCGGCAACGCGCCCCAGGGCAAAGCCCGCCTCGGCGCTCACCAAAACAGCACCCTTTGCCGCAATCAGCGCAGTCAGTTCAGTGTCAGACCATGGGCGGGTCCCGGCAAATGAAATCGCGTGAAGACGCGCCATCATCTTCGGTGTCATGGCAGGATAACCGGGCCGGGGGTTGAGGGCGGCTTGGCATCGGCCGCCCGCAGATAAAGCGGCGCGGGGCGCGTTACATCGCTCGCGCCGCGCCGCGCCGCTATTCTGGCAATGGCCACGGCAGGGCCGAACCGGGGCGGGGCGGATGTGGCCCCAAGCGCCGCGGCGGCAACTTCGGCGCCGCTGCCCACACAGGTAAGACCCGGGGGCACCGGCAAATCGGCCAGATCGCCGAGCTTTAAGTGTTGCGGTCGGGCAGGGCCGGCACCGCCAAAGCCCTGAACGAAAACACTGTCGCGCCGGGCGTCCAGACAGGCCAGAACCGGCCCTTCGGTGCCTTCGGCAGCAGCTTCAAGGCTTGAGACGCCATGCGCAGGAATGCCCAGCGACAACGACAGCCCTCGCGCAGAGGCCACGGATATGCGGATCCCGGTAAAGTTTCCCGGACCGATCCCAACGGCAAGTG
>JASBSV010000123.1 GCA_030148745.1 Paracoccaceae bacterium | reverse complement strand
AGCGCATTGGCGCCGCCGCCTGCCGGGAAGGTACAGTCGATCTCGATCATGTCGGCGTTAAAGGCGCGGGTCAGCCGCTCGTATTGCGCATTGCCCAGAAACGGGCTCTCCAGCACCAGAATCTCTGTCTGGGACGAGCTTTCGTCCAGAACGTTCTTAAGGTTGCCGAACCGTGTCTTCAGGCTCATCACCCGGTATTCACGCAGACTGTCGATCGGCGGGTTCGTGACCTGGCTAAAGTTCTGGCGGAAGAAATGGCTTAGCGGGCGGTATTTTTTCGACAGAACCGCCGAGGGCGTATCATCGCCCATCGAGGCCAGAACCTCTTTGCCGGCCTCGGCCATCGGCGCCAGAATATCCTCAAGCTCTTCGATGGAATACCCCGCCGCGATCTGCCGGCGGCGCAGCTCGGCGCCAGAAAACAGAACCGTCTCGGGCGCCCCCTGCAATTCCTCGTCCAGCTCCTTGATCTTGCTGACCCACTCGCCAAAAGGCTGCGCGGCGGCCAGTTTGTCCTTCAGCTCGACATCGCGGTAAAGCCGCCCGTCGGCCATGTTCACCGCGATCATCTGACCGGGGCCCAAGGCGCCCTTTTCGACAACCGTTGCCTCGTTGATCGGCACCATCCCGGCCTCGGAGCCGGCTATCAGCAACCCCTCGCCCGTCACGACATAGCGCATGGGGCGCAACCCGTTGCGGTCCAGACCGGCGCAAACCCACTGACCATCGGTCATTGCCAATGCGGCGGGGCCGTCCCATGGCTCCATCACGCTGTTGCAATAGGAATACATATCGCGCCATGCCTCAGGCAGTTCTGTCGCCTGCCGTGACCAGCTTTCGGGCACCAGCATCGTCTTGGCCATCGGCGCGCTGCGCCCGGCTCGCACCAGAACCTCGAACACCGAATCGAGCGCTGCCGAATCCGAAGACCCCGGCGCCACGATCGGTTTGATATCTTCGGCCATATCGCCAAACGCGCCGTGGGCCATGCGAATCTCATGGCTTTTCATCCAGTTCAGATTGCCCTTCAGCGTGTTGATCTCGCCGTTATGGGCCAGCATCCGGAACGGCTGGGCCAGCCACCACTGCGGGAAAGTATTGGTCGAATAGCGCTGGTGATAGATCGCAAAGGCGCTCTCGAACCGCTCGTCCTGCAGGTCGGGGTAAAACTCGGCCACCTGCTCGGCCAGCATCATGCCCTTATAGATGATCGACCGGCAGGACAGGCTGGCCAGATAAAGCGTGCCGACCTGCGCCGCCGCGGCGGCCTTTTCGATGCGCCGGCGGATCACGTAAAGCTCGCGCTCGAACTCGACCTTGGACACCCCTTTGGAGTTCGAGATCAGGATCTGTTCGATCTCGGGACGCGTCGCGTTGGCCTTGTCACCCAGAACCCCGATATTCACCGGCACATGGCGCCAGCCATAGATGTAATAGCCCATCCGCAGAACTTCGGTTTCCACGATGGTCCGGCAGGTTTCCTGCGCACCGAAATTCGTGCGCGGCAGAAACACCTGACCGACGGCGATATATTCGTTCTTGCGCGGCTCATGGCCGGTGCGGCGCACCTGATCATAGAAAAAATCGACCGGGATCTGAACGTGGATGCCCGCGCCGTCGCCGGTCTTGCCATCGGCATCCACCGCGCCCCGGTGCCAGACCGCCTTTAGCGCGTTGATCCCGTTTTCGACCACCTTGCGGCTGGGTTTGCCGTCAATCGAGACCACAAGGCCCACCCCGCAGGAGGCATGCTCATCCTCGGCCCGATAGAGCGAGGTTTCGGCCATCAGCGCGCGCTTGGCTTCTTCGCGGGCGGCCCAGGCGTCATCATATTTGGTCATGGTCTTCATCCTCTCTTAATCAGGGTGGTCAGCAGTCCTGCCTGATTTACGTCTTGTTAGGGTCTTTTCGCCCGCGCCTTGCTGGCCGATGGGCGAAAGAATTTGTGCTGTTTCGTGGTACAAAAAGTACCTATCGCAACATTTCCGGCCTATTCCGCGGCGACGGAGGAGGCGCGGGTCAGCCGTTTAAGAACCGCCTCTGCGGCCTCGCGCCCGTCCCGAATAGCCCAGACAACAAGGCTTGCGCCGCGCACGATATCGCCCACCGCATAGACATCCGGCAGGGCCGTCTCATGGGTCTGGAAATCGGCCTTGACGGTGCCCCAGCGGGTTACCTCCAACTCGGGCGTGTCCCATAGTGTGGGCAGGTCCTCGGGCTCGAAACCCAAGGCCTTGATCACCAGATCAGCCTCTTCGACATAATCGGAACCTTCAATCAATTCAGGGGTTTGGCGGCCCGTGGCATCGGGCGCGCCAAGGCGGATACGCTGCACGATCACGCCTTCGATCCGCTCGCCGGTAAAGCCTTTGGGCGCTGTCAGCCAGACAAATTCGACACCCTCTTCCTCGGCGTTCTGAACTTCGCGCTGGCTGCCCGGCATATTGGCCTTGTCGCGCCGGTAGAGGCATTTGACCGATGTGGCGCCCTGACGAATGGCCGTGCGCACGCAATCCATCGCCGTATCGCCGCCGCCGATCACAACAACGCGCTTGCCATTTGCATCCAACTCACCGGAATCAAACGATTTTACTTCGTCTCCAAAGCTTTTGCGGTTCGAGGCGGTCAGATAGTCGATGGCCTTGACCACACCCTCGGCGCCCACGCCGGGGGCGGGCAGATCGCGCGATTTGTAGACGCCTGTGGCGATGATCACCGCGTCGTGCTGCTCGCGAATCTCGGCAAAGCTGATGTCCTCGCCGACGTTGCAATTGAGCCTGAACGTAACCCCGCCTTTTTCCAGCTGCGCGTTGCGGCGCATCACGACGTCCTTTTCCAGCTTGAAGCCCGGAATGCCATAGGTCAACAGACCCCCGGCGCGGTCATAGCGGTCGTAGATGGTGACCTGTACGCCTTGCCGGCGCAGCACATCCGCCGCCGCAAGGCCCCCCGGCCCGGCGCCGATTATCCCAACGGATTCAGGGCGTTCGGTCCTGGGCGCGATCTCGGACACCCAGCCTTTTTCCCATGCGGTATCGGTGATGTATTTCTCGACCGAGCCGATGGTCACGGTGCCATGGCCCGATTGCTCGATCACGCAGTTGCCTTCGCAAAGGCGGTCCTGCGGGCAGATCCGGCCGCAGATTTCGGG
Source organism: Paracoccaceae bacterium (assembly GCA_030148745.1). Classification (GTDB taxonomy): domain Bacteria; phylum Pseudomonadota; class Alphaproteobacteria; order Rhodobacterales; family Rhodobacteraceae; genus JASBSV01. Next base: position 2,517 of record JASBSV010000123.1, on the reverse strand, counting down.
GAAGGTATTGGTCGCCTGGCTCAGCTCATAAGCCTCGCGCAGCCGCCCTTCGGCGGTCAGCCGCAGCCAGTCGGGGATGTTGTTGTGCAAGGGGCAATGCGACTGGCAATAGGGCACGCCGCACTGACTGCACCGGCTCGCCTGCTCGGCCGCCTTGGCATCGGCAAACTCGGCATAGATCTCGTCAAAATCCCCGCGCCGAACCTCAGCCCCCCGCTTGGCAGGCATGTCCCGCCCGACGGTCACGAATTTCAACATCTGCGCTTTAGGCATCACCTTCTCCCATTCCTCCGCTGGCCACTGTTTACGGAGTGATCTCGCAATATAAAAGTCAGATATGCTGACCTAAATGAATTTTATCGGTAGTTTTCCGGTCAGATTTTCTAATATTTCGTAAATTAAAGGTCAATACTAGTTACCTATAAAGACTCTTTCCCCTATTTTTAACGCCGTTAAACTCCGAAAAAACCGAATCGAGCCGTCATGCCCATACTCCATCTCTTCCTTGTGGCTGTCATTCAGGGCCTGACCGAGTTCCTGCCGATTTCCTCTTCTGCCCATTTGATTTTATTGCCAAAACTGACCGGGCTGACCGATCAGGGGCAGAATATAGATATCGCCGTTCACATTGGTACGCTGGGTGCGGTGGTGCTTTATTTCTGGAAGGATGTCTGGTTCGGGCTGACAGGTCTTCCGCGCCTGTTTCGGGGTAAAATCGACACTAAACAGGCCTATTTCGCCTATTGTCTGATCATCGCGACAATCCCTGTAATCATCGTTGGCCTAATCCTGAAGGTCACGGGACTTGAAGATGCCATGCGCTCGATCGCGGTTATCGGTTGGGCGATGCTGATCTTCGGTCTGGTGCTGTATTGGTTCGATCAGAAAAGCCCCACCACCCGCACCGACGACAGCTGGAACGTTCGGGATGCGATCATCATGGGGCTGTGTCAGGTTATTGCGCTGATCCCCGGAACCTCGCGCTCGGGCATCACGATTACCGGTGGCCGCGCCCTTGGGTTCGCGCGCGAGGATGCCGCGCGTCTGTCGATGATGATGTCGATCCCGACGATCCTTGCCGCCGGGACGCTGACCGGCATTGACGTGGCAAGCACGATGGATGCCGCCCTGGCGCGCGATATCGCCATCGCGGCGGTATTCGCCTTTGTCTCGGCCCTATTGGCGCTGAGCCTGATGATGCGGCTTTTGCACTCGGTCAGCTTCACGCCCTATGTGATCTATCGCGTCGTGCTGGGCGTGCTGCTGCTGGTGATCGCCTATAGCTGAGCGCGTTCAGGCCTTGAGGTTGCGGGCCGAATCCTTGATCGCGTCATATTGCCCAGAGGGGCGGAAGCGCCACAGATATTCCGGCAGAACGGCATCGGTGGCGGTCGGCGTGATCCCAAAAGCCGCAAGGCCCGGCATCGCCGGATCGACCACATTGTCGAACCGCAGCGCCTTGACCTGATCGCGGGTCAGCATCCGGTTCTTGAACAGTCCCAGCGACATCGCCTGCATCAGATCGAAACCGCCGGCCATGATACGCGCGGCGAAAAACGGAATGTTCACCACAAGACGGCGGCGGTGAATTACGACAAGCATCTGGTGAATAAGCTCGCGGAAGCTGTGAACATCGGGGCCGCCAAGCTCGTAAATACCCGGCTCGGCCTGGCCCATTACGGCGCTGGCCGCTGCCATGGCGACATCGACGACATAAACCGGCTGAAACCGGGTTTCGGCCCCGACGATCGGCAACACCGGGCCGAACCGCGCCATCGAGGCGAAACGATTAAAGAAATGATCTTCGGGTCCGAAGATAACCGAGGGGCGCAGGATGACCGCATCCGGCATATGCTCGCGCACCGCAGCCTCGCCCCGCGCCTTGGAGCGCGCATATTCGCTCGCCGACTGCTCATCGGCGCCGATGGCAGATATATGCACCATCCGGGCAACGCCTGCGGCGGAGGCAAGGCGCGCGATCCGTTCGGCGCCCTGATGCTGGATCGCGTCGAAATTATTTGCCCCCTTGGCGTCAAACGTACCGACGCAATTGACCACCGCATCGGCGCCTTCCATGACCTCGGACACCGAGCGGTCGTCGCGGATGTTGCAAAACACCGGCTCGACCTGCCCGACGGTTCCGTAGGGCCGGACAAAAATCGCCTCGTTCGGGCGGCGCACCGCAACGCGCACCCGCCAGCCGGCCTTGGCCATGCGCTGAGCGATGTAGCGTCCGACGAAACCGCTGCCGCCATAAATTGTTACGAGTTTTGTCATGGCCTGGATCCCTGATTGAGCTGGCTCAAAACGGTTTACCCAGCCCCACCGCGTCGCACAAGACGCATTTCCGTCGCGCCGGCGCCAACAATAGCGCGATTCCCGTTGACAGCCCCCGAGAGCCGCCTTAAATCCCGCCCTCACGACACCTGCCCAGGTGGCGGAATTGGTAGACGCGCTAGCTTCAGGTGCTAGTGTCCGTATGGACGTGGAGGTTCGAGTCCTCTCCTGGGCACCAAA